>CAZZAH010000087.1:0-11663 GCA_964652115.1 uncultured bacterium
AGCGCTTCGATCGCCTCGAGAATCGGGGCTTGGATGAGCTCCAGGTTCATCCGCATCTGGGGGGTGAGCTTCATCCCCATATGTAGGCCGAGCCCCAGATTCTGCCGCATGTTCATTGCCATGAAGTATCTCCGGTGGTGTCGCGAGCCCGGATGATAGTCGGAGCATCCGAGGGGGACAAGCGCGTTGCCGGTCCCTCTCCAATTTGCGGATGACTGCAACTGCACCTGAAGTCTTCTCGACTCGCGCCTCGCGCAAGTGGCTGTGCTACGCTCGCGGATATGAGCGGCGATTCTCGGGCGAACGCGTCGCCTCGCAAGCTGCCCTCCACTTCGGGCGCGATGCAAAAGCATTCCGGAGAAGAGCTGGCCATGGCGTGCGTCGAGCACGGCGTCGGCGCGTGGGATGAATTTCTGCGGCGCTACTCGAACCTCATCTACTCGACCATCATCAAGGTCGGCCTGCCGGAGTCCGATCAAGAAGAGGCCTTCCAGAATTCGATCCTCGCGATCTATCGCCAGCTGCCCCAGCTGCGTGATCACGGGAAGCTTCTCTCCTGGATCATCAGCATCAGTCATCGACAGGCGATCAATCGCATTCGCGCACGCAAGCGCGAGGTGCTCGTCGAGGCCGTGACCGACGAGATGGTGCAGGGCGCATCCGATGCAGAGCCGTCCGACTTGGATCCGCCGGCCGATCGCCTTCGACTCGAGCAGGCCCAACAAGCACGCGAGATGATGGACCAATTGCCAGAGCGATGCCGGCGTCTGCTTCAGCTGCTCTTCGTGGAGATCCCGCCGCTCGACTACGTGGAGGTCTCGAAGCGCGAAGGGCTGCCGATCGGGAGCATCGGCCCGACGAGGCAACGTTGCCTCGAGAAGGCGCGGCGCCTCTTTCGCGAGCGCGGTTGGGCCTAGCCGGGGCAGGCGCCCCTCCACCGGCACAACGAAAATCTCGAGTATCAGGCGTTCCGCTCGCGCGACATCTGCCGCGAAGCAGGGGGAAGAAACATGCGAGACCTCGGAAGGACGGACGGTCGATGAGCGGCACACCGAAGCACAGCCACCTTTCCGATGACGAGATCATCGCCCAGGCGATGGGCGAAGGATCGTCAAAGGCGCAGCGGATCTCCGGCTGCGCTCGCTGCAGCAGCGCGGTCAACGAGGTGTCGCGCGTGCTCGCTTCCCTTCGCGCCGAGGCTCTTCAGCCCGCGCCGGACGCCTGGATCGCCGTCGCCCTCGATCGCGTTCGCGCGATGGAGTCGACCTACGAGACCCCATCCGTTCTGAGCGAGGTCAAGCGTCACGTTCGTGATGCCCAAGCGCAGGTGCGGAGGGTCTTCCAGGAGATCGAGGCGGCCCTCGTGCTCGACAGCCACGCCGGCGCGCTGCTCCCCGGAATCCGCGGCAACTCGACCCTCGCGCCGCGGCAGCTCATGTTCGACTCGAGCCTGGGTCAGGTGCTCCTGCAGGTCGATACGCAGGGAAAGAAGCACGACGTCAGGGGTCAGTTCTTGCCGAGCAACGGCGTGATCGACTCGAGCACAATCGCTCGCCTCGTGATCGACGGACGCGAAACCACCGTCTCGATCTCGGCGGACGGCGAGTTCTTCTTTCCCCAGATCAGGTCGGGCCAGGCGACGCTCCGCATCGAGCTCGCCCAGCAGGTGATCACGCTACCCACCATGACACTGCCGCCTGCCGCGGAGATCTAGAGGGACAGACGTGAAGCCAGCCGCTCCGAGCCTCTCAGGTTCGGCGGGGGAGCCGAGCTCCCCGGCCGACCTACTCCTGCTCACCGGAGTCGAGCTCGCGCGCATCGTGGCGGCAGGCCTTCCCCTCTGCGCCGAGTGCGAATCTCCTGCGTCTTGGGTCGAAGCTCTTCGCGATCTCGCGAGCCATCATTACTTCACCGACGCCGCGCAGGCACGCCGCATCGCGCGTCGCGCGCTGGAGCTGGCCGAGCTCCTCGACGATCCGGTCGCGATCGGTTGGGGGTATCGCGCGACGGCGGAGGCGGCCCTCTTCTCCGGCCGCATGAAGGAAGCCGAGGCCGCCTACGCTCAGGCGGAATCCTTCCTCGCGAAGTCCCGCGCTCCCGGCGCCTCCGCTCTGCTCGGGCAACTGCTCGTCGGACGCATCCACGTGCTCTCACTCCTCGGGCAGCATGAAGCGGCCGCGCGAGCCGGCAAGGAAGCTCGGCGCCGACTCGAGGCGGCGAAGGATTACACGTACCTGGCCAAGCTCGCGATGAATCTGGGGAACGCGCACTTCCAGCAGGAGGAGCATGGCCCAGCTCTTCGCGAGTACGAGCGCGCCGCGGTCCTCTTCCGCGACCTCGGAGTCCGCGACCAATCGGTGCTCGGCCTCGAGACCAATCGCGCGATCGCGCTGATGGAGACGAATCAGCACGAGGAAGCGATGGCCCTCTTCTCCGAGCTCGAGAAGGAGTGCGGCGAGCGCGGCTTTGACCTTCTGCGCGCGCAGGTATGGATGAACGCGGCTTACCTCCAGTCGCTCTGCGCGGAGTTCGACCTGGCGCTTCGCTACCTGGGCGAAGCGACGACCTACTTTCGGACGACCGAGCATCCGGCCTTCCTCGCCACCTGTGAGCTCAACCGCGCCGACATCTACCAGCAGCTCAATCTTCACCAGGACGCCTTCGAGCTGGCGGAGGCGGCCGCGCCCCGCTTCGCAAGCGAGGGCCTTCGCTACGACGAAGCGCTCGCCACCTCGCAGGCCGCACTCTCCTGCCTCGCGCTCGACGACATCGATGCAGCGGTTGAGCGCATTCGCCGCGCGCGTCGGCTCTTCGCGAAGGAGGCGAATCAACCTCGCGCCGCGGTGATGGAGCTTCTTTGGGCGGAGGCGTTGGCGCGACGGGATCGCCCGCGTGCGGCGGCCGCGCGCGCGCAAGCTGCGAGCGCGAGCTTCCGTGCCCTCGGCCTCGTGCGCTGGGAAGCGAGCGCGGCGGTCCTCCTGGCGCGCGTCGAAGCACCGCGACTCGGACCTGCGCGGCAGATTCGTCGCCTGCGGAAGTTGCTCCGCCGCCTACCCGGCCGGCTCTATCCGATCCCGGCCTATCGGCTCCTCGATTCCCTCGGCCAGATGGAGGAGCGCGCCGGCCGCCCTCGCGAAGCGCAGGCGGCCTACCGTCAAGCGCTCACGCGGCTCGAGAGCTTGCGGGTCCGCATCCCGACCGAGGATTCGAAGATCGCGTTTCTGGGCGACAAGACCCATCTGCACGATCGGCTCCTGTCGCTCGAGCTCGCGAAGTCGCGACCCTCGGCCGAGCGCCTCTTCGAGTGGATGGAGCGGTCACGCGCGCAGAGCCTGTGGGATCGGTTGAGGAGCCCCGAGGATTTCCGTGTCGATGCGTCGGCGGACCAGTCAGCCGAGAGCTCGAGCCCGAGGCGACATCTCGCGTGGCTCCACTCGCGTCTCTCGCGCCTCGAGCTGGGCTCGGCCGAGGAGCATGCGCAGCTGCCTGCTCTCCGGCGGCGCGTCGCGGAGGCAGAGCTCGCGCTGACCCGTCATCTTCGCGGCGAGCAGGAAGCCGGTGGGCGGCGAGGCGGAGCGCCGGCGGCCGCGGAATCCGATCCGGCGCGAGTCCCTTCTCTGTCGGAGATCTCGCACGCCCTGCCCGAGGGCTGGGGATTCCTGAGCTATCACCTCGGCCCGGACTTCTCGCTCGTGCTCGCGATCACGCAGCAGGGCGTGGCCTGGCGGCGCCTCAGTGATGATCTGTCGCCGCGATTGACGAGCCTCGCGGATCGCCTCGACTTCCAGTGGGGCGCGGCCGCGATGACGACGGCTCGAACGAGCGAGAACGAGCGACGTTCCTCAGCGGACGGAACGGCGAGTCCGGCGACGGCCGGCGCGACGCGCCTGCTTCAATCGGCGACGGAAGCGATCCTCAAGGAGGTCCATGCGCTCCTCTGGGCGCCGATCGAGGAGCTCAAGCTACCCCGAGATCTTCGTTGGGTGATCTCGCCACATGGGCCGGTGCACCGCATTCCTTTCCATGCGCTCTTGGGAGCGGATGGTTACCTGGTCGATGCCTCGGATCTCGCGATCACACCGAGCGCGCGGATCTTTCGGTCTCTGCCGACGCCGCGCCGCAATCCGGGAAGCGCGCTGGTGGCGGGGGTGCCGTCGCTCGCTCTGCCGGCGGTCGCAGAGGAGGTCGCGCACGTGCGAAGCGCACTCGGCGGTTGGAACGTCTCCACCGACCTTGCGCCGACGCGCGATTCGCTGCGCGCGGCCTCCGATGGGTGCGACCTCGTGCACCTCGCCGCTCATGGATCCTTGCGGAAGGACAATCCTGCCTACTCGTTCATCGAGCTCGCGGATGGCCCGCTGTTCGTGCACGACCTCTCGTCGTTTCGTCTTCCGGGCTCCGCGGTGGTGCTCACCGCGTGCTCTTCGGGTCGCGGGATAAGCCCGGCAGGCGATGAATGGCTCGGCCTTGCTCGAGGATTTCTCTCGGCCGGAGCGTCGACCGTGCTCGCAAGCCTTTGGCCGATAGAGGACCGGCCCACCCTCGAGCTGATGCAGGGCTTCTACGACTCTTATGCCACCGGCCTCGACGTACCGCGAGCCATGGGCGCCGCCATGCGAGCGATGCGTGTTCACCGTCCCCATCCTTGGCACTGGGCTTCCTTCGCTTGTCTCGGAGGAGTTTCGCCCCGTGAGGCAGCCCCGTGTTAAGCTCACTCAATCCCGGCAACATCTTGGAGGTCACCATGCGCTGCACCCTGCCACGCCCTTCCGCCCGCTTGCCCCTTCGCGGGTCGAGCGCGCTATCGAGCCTTTCCCTCGGTGCGCTCGCGCTCGGAGCGTTCGCGCTCTCGGATCGGGCGGCGGCGGACGAGTACGTGCTCGGGCAGGTGCAGGTGCAGCTTCATGCCGGGGTCAGCGTGGAGACGATCAACGCGCGCTACAACACCGCCACGCTTAAAAGCCTCGATCCGCTCTACCTTCTCGCGGTGCCGGAAGGCTCGACCGAGGACGGCCTGATCCAGAGCATGGAGACCGACCCCGACGTCAAGGAGATCGAGTACGCGTGGGAGGGGGAAACGCCCGAAGGCACGCGCGCGATGGTGGTCGCCGCGGTCGGCGGCACGATCACCGAGTATCTGGACCAAAACGTCGTCGGCCGACTTCATCTCTCGGATATCCAGAGCCACACGACAGGCGAGGGCGTGATCGTCGCCGTGATCGACGGCGGAGTGCTCGCGAGCCATCCCGGCCTCGACGGGGTCGTGCTTCCGGGCTACGACTTCGTGGCCGACGACGACGATCCGGCGGACGAGGGCAACCAGATCGACGACGATGGTGACCTCATGGTCGACGAGGGCGCGGGCCACGGCACCATGATCGCGGGCATCGTTCACCTGGTGGCGCCCGGAGCCCAGATCCTTCCGATTCGTGTGCTCGACGACGAGGGGCGCGGCGACACCTTCACCGTCGCGCAGGGAATTCGCTACGCGATCGAGCACGGCGCCGACGTGATCAACCTGAGCCTCGGGCTCGATTCGAACGTCTTCTCCCTGCGTCACGAGGTCGAGCTGGCCAACGCTTCGGGCATCACGGTGGTGGGCGCCGCCGGCAACCAGTCGGCGCAGTCGTTGCTCTACCCCGCCCGCGAGGACGTTTGCATCTCGGTGACCGCGCTCGATTCGATCGACGTGAAGGCCGGGTTCTCCAACTTCCATCAGGACGTGATCGTCTCCGCGCCGGGCGATGGAATCTTCGCGCCCTTCTACGACGGACAGTGGGCCATCGGCGCGGGCACTTCCTTCGCCTCCCCCTTCGTCGCGGGTCAGGCGGCTTTGATTCGTGCCCTTAATCCCGGTCTCTCGACCTATGGCGTCCGGCAAGCGGTCAAGAACGGCGTCGTGCCGGTCGACCAGCTCCCGGGCAACGCACCCTTCCAGGGCAAGCTCGGAACCGGGCGCTTCGATGGGCTCGCGACCTTCCTCGCGACACCGGCTGCGGCGGGCGTGACCGAGGTCGGCGCGGGCATCGCGTCGGTGATGCCCAATCCCTCGCGCCACGGCGAGTCGGTCTGGTTTGCGCGCACCACTTCGGACGAGCGGGACCTCCGCCTCTACGATTCAAGCGGCCGCTTCCTTCGCTCGCTCTCGGGTCGTGGCTCGATCGAGTGGGACGGTCGCGACGCGCGCGGGCACATGGTTTCGGTCGGGACCTACTTCGCGCGGAGCATCGGCTCGGAAGTGGGAATCCGCATCGTCCGGCTGGCTCGCTGAGTCGAACGACCTAGAGCCTGCGCGCTCCCGCCGCGGTGACGTGGTGGAACACCGCCTCCAGACTTCCATCGACGGTGTGCACGCGACGCGGCGCGAGGCCTAGCCGCGCGATCATCTCCGTCAGCTCGCGATAGGCGAGCGCCGGCTCCTCGGTCACGAACTCCAAGCGTGACGGTCCCGTGATCTCGACCTCGCGGACGTGAGGCAATGCCAGCAGCGTGGCCGCCAAGCGCCGCGGCTCTTCCAGCTCGACCTCGACCCGATGCGGATGGCGATCACGGAGCTCGAGCAGGAGCGCCTCGATCCGGCCGAAGCCCAGGAGGCGACCGCGCGTGAGCACGCCGACCAGGTCGGTCAGCGATTCGATCTCGTGGAGCACGTGCGAGGAGACGAGCACCGTTCGTCCCGCGTCCCCGAGCTTCACGATCAGATCGCGAAGCTCACGACGGCTCGGCGGATCGACGCCGAGAAACGGCTCGTCGAGGAGCACGACCTGCGCCTCCGAAGCGAGCGCGAGTCCGAGCTTGAGTCGTTGGCGCATGCCGCGCGACCACGCGCCGTAGCTCCGGTGCGCCGCGTCGGTCAGGCCCGAAAGCTCGAGCGCCTGCGTGGTCGCCTTCCGTGCGTCGGACAAGGAGAGGCCGCGCATGAGGAACGCGACCTCGAGGTTCTTTCGCCCTGAGAGCTCACGGAAGAATGCCTCGGTCGCGGGCACGAAGGCGACGCGTTGGCGAATCGACTCATCGAGGAAGGGATCCCCGCCCAACACGCGCGCGCTGCCTTCGACCGGCGCGACCAATCCGGTGAGGACGCGCATCAGGGTCGACTTGCCGCTGCCGTTCGGGCCGACCAGCCCGGTGATGCCGGGGGCGAGCTCGAGGTGAACCTGGCTCAAGCCGACCACCTCGCCGTAGAAGACGCTCACGCCGCGGAGCACGATCGAGGCAGCATCGGTCATGGGATCATCTCGCGCTTCACTCGAAGGGTCGTGATGACGAAGCCCGCCGCCGCGTAGGCGGAGAGCGCCGCCGCCGCCGCGACCGTCTCCCAGCCGTAGCGGTCCTTGAAGAGGTCGGTGATCAGCCGCTCGATCGCACTGTGCGGCCCGATCGGCAGCTCGAAATCCCTCGCCATCTTCACCAGCGCGTCCGGCAGCACGAAGACCATGACCGCGAAGAAGAGGGCCATGCGCGCCTTCTTCGCGCCGGCGCTCGCGCCCACCGCGATGCCGGCATAAGCGCAGGAGACGAGCGAAGCGGCGACGGCCAGCTTGGCCACCAAGATCGAAGCCTGCGTGAAGTTCAGATCGCCGGTCACGGTCAAGCGAAGCCCCGCGATCATCACTCCGGGCAAGAGCATGAGCGCGGCGGCGGGAAGCGCAACCGCGAGGAGCTTCCCGAGCGCGTAATGCCAGGGGAGCACCGGTCGCACGGCGTAGAGAAAGAGCACGTCCTCGGCTCGATCGCGCGCGACGAGCGGCGTGCCGAGGCTGAGCGCGAGCAACGCCACCGGTCCGCTCTGGATCAGAAGAAAGCGAAGGATCGGATCCCATCCAAGCTTGAGGCCGGTGGTCTGCTCCGCGAAGAGGCGGACGAGCAGGATCACGATCAGCACGATCGGCGGCACGAGGCTGATGAGGAAGAGGAGCTTCGGCAGCTTGCGTCGCCAGGCGAGGCCGATCTCGCGGCGCGCGATCGCCGCCACCCCTTGCATCGCGGGAGGCGCTTGCCGCATGCGCGCGCTCGGCGCGAGGCTTGGATTACTTAGGTCGAGCATGGCCCATCGCGGAAATCACCGCGTCCTCCAATCGCGCCACCTCACGTTCCAACCGACGCACCTCGACGCGCGCCTCGCCCGCCGCTTGCCAGAAGGATCGAAGCCCTGCCTCATCGGCGTCGAACTGCACGCCCTCCGGAGGCAGAGCGGTCGCGGCGAAGCCGAGCGCCTGGAGTCGCGTGACGAAGGCGTCGTTCAATCCCGCTCCCTCCGCGCGCCAGCGAGCGCTCGCCGGTCGGAGCATGTCGCGCAGCGGTCCTTGGTATCCGATCGCCCCACCCTCGATCAGGAGGAGCTCATCGCACACCGCCTCGGCATCGGGAAGGACGTGGGTCGAGAGAAGCACGCGTCGACCTTGGTCCCTCAGATCGCGGATGAGCGAGAGGAGCTGCGTGCGGCCATCCGGGTCGAGACCGACCGTCGGCTCATCGAGGATCAGCACCTCGGGGTCGTGCACCAGCGCCATCCCGAGCTTGCAGCGTTGCCGCATGCCGGTCGAGTAGCCCTTGCTCGGTCGATAGCGCTCCTCACCGACGTCGAGCGCGTCGAGCGCTCGATGCGCACGCCGCAATGACTCGCGACGTGAAAGGCCGGAGAGCATGCCCGCGAAGGTGACCGCTTCGACGCCGGAGCCTCCGGGAAAGACACCGGCCTGCTCGGCCATCACGCCGGCGCGCGTTCTGAGCTCGAGCGCCTGACGCGGAATGTCGAGGTCGAGCACGCGCACCGTTCCTTGATCCGGCTTGAGCACGCCGAGGAGCGCGCCGATGAAGGTCGACTTCCCCGCTCCGTTCGCGCCGACCAATCCAATCGCGCGGCCGGAGAGCGCAGCGTCGATCTCTTGCAGCACGAGACGCCCTCCGCGCGAGAGCGATAGCCCCCGGATCTCGATCCAGGGAGACGAAGCGCTCGCACCCAAGGCCGCGCTTCGTTCCGGCGAGGTCAGCATCGTCATTTCAGCAGAGCTCGCCGAGCGGCTTCCGCCGGAAGAGCAATGCCGTGACGTAGATCGCCGCCGCCGCCACCAGCACCAGCACCACGGCCGAGAGGACCGGCGTGCTCTCCGCCGCGTCGACGTCGATCGGCAGCTTAAAGGTGCTGTCGATCCCGCTGATGGTTCGAACGTGGAAGGACGGAGCGAGCAGCCGCATGGAGAAGGGCAGCCGGCCGAGTGGATCATCGAAGATGCTGTAGAGCGTGATCGCCGATACCAGGCCGCGATTCGATACGAGATGGAGGAGGCCGAAGAGCCCGACGTAGGCGAACGACGCGAAGAACATCGCCACCAGTTCGCGCGCGAGCCCCTCGGAGGAGACGCGCGCCACGAGCTGCAAGAGCAGGCTCGTCATCATCGCACCGAGGGCGAGAAGGAGTGCGGTCAGCGCCGTTCTCCCGATGGCGAGCGCATCGCGCGACACCGGACCGAAGAGCGTATAGAGCAGCGTGCGCTGCGTGATGCCCTCGCGGAGCGAGATCTCTGAGAGGAGCGCCGCAGCGATCGGCACGCCTGGCATCACGATTCCTCGGCGAAGATCGAGCAGCGTGCGAGCGGAGAGAAACCCGAGCATGTGGCCCGCGAGCACCAAGGCGAAGAGGAGGATCACGAGCATCGCGACCACCCGCACCGCCCGGGCCGAGGCCAGCGGCAACAGGTACCCGAGGCCGACGGTGCTGATCATGGTGCCGGCGCTGGTGGTGTTCGTGCCGCGCGTTGTGCTCATACCTGGCGATCGACTCCTTCTGAGTGTGTGGCGGCGGGAGGATACGCGAGGAGCCGCGAGGGGTTGCGAATTTCCCTCGCGGCTCCGCAATTGGGGGACCAGCGCTAGGCGGGCTTAACCACGCCGAAGGTCATGCCCTCTAGATCCTGCAAGATCGCCATGACCTGGCCTTGCGGCAAGGCCTGCGCCGGCATGATCACCTTGGCGCCGAGCGCGACCGCCTGCTCGAGCGTCGCGTTCACATCCTCGACCTCGATGAAGAGCTGCACGAAGGCGTGCGCTTCCGGCGGCGCGGGCCAGATGCCTCCATCGATTCCGCGGCCCGCGTTCGTTCGAAGCTCTCGGTAGCCGAGCGGATTGCTTCGATCGACCGACCAACCGAAGAGCGCGCCATAAAACTCGGCCAACCGATCGGGATCCTTCGCCAACATCTGCCACTGCGTGACCGGACGTCCCACTTCTTCCTCCTTCGTGATGGCGCGACAGAGGAGGAGGCTAGCGGGCTCGCTCACTCGGCGCAAGCGAGCCCCACTACCGCGAACCCAGCAATGACGAACGCAGTGCTACTCGTTGAACTTGAGGCCGACCTGCGCGAGGAGCAAGTCGAGGTCGGCACCCGTCGCGGGCACCGAGGGCAGGATCCGCTGGCGCCGCTCGTTCACCCAGTTCGACGCTTCGCCGCCCGGTGGCAGCACCGCGCCTAGGCCCAGAAGCCGCTTCCACTCGCGCCCGCGCTCGAAGCTGTAATCCTCGAGCGTCTCCTCGTTGCCGCCGTTGCGGAGGATCTCGAAAACACAACGCGCCAGATCGTGCGCTTCGACCAATCCCGCGTTCATGCTTTGCGCCCCCACCGGATCGGTGAGGTGAGCCGAGTCGCCCGCGAGCCAGACGCGGTCCTTGCCGAAACGCTCCGCCAATCGATGCTCGAACTGGACGACCGAGCTCCAATCGAGCTCATCCGGCAGCGGCCCGAACCACGGCGCCCGCGCCTCGAGCAGCGCATGGAGCCTCCGCAAGGTAAGCGCGTCGGGATGATCCGCCGCGAGCTGGAAGCTGAAGCGGCAACGCCGGCCGCCCATCGGCCAGAGCACGTTTGTCGTTTCGGGATTGAGGATGACGCGGACCTCGTCCTCGAGCGCCGCGGTCGTCTTGAACTCGAACACGGAGAGGAGCAACCGGCTGCCGAGGTCGGCATACCCGAGGTCGAGCGAGCGCCGTGTGAAGGAGTTGTATCCGTCGGCGCCGACCAGATAGGAACACTGGACGGGGAACTCCTTCCCCATCACCCACTCCGTGTGCGCGACCGGATAGCCGCGCGTCTCCTTCTGCAGGCGGCCGACGAGGAGCGTGACCCCATCGCCGTTCTGCCGGATCTCGTGCACGCGATGATTCCAGTGCACCCGAATCTTGCGCTCCTCGAGCCGCGACTCCAGCGCGCTCTCGAACGCGCTTTGCGGGAGCACGAGGACGAAGGGATAGCGTCCGGGCAGCGCGTCCAGACGCATCTCGGCTTCGCGCCGGTCGCCGTCGTAGAACGCGATCTTGTGGATCTTCCGTCCCTCGGCGATCAACGCCGGGGTCAGTCCGACCTCGTCCAGCAATGTCAGGGAATCGGAGTGGAGCGCGAGCGCGTAGCTGTGCGCCGCCGTCCGCCAGTTCTCGTCGAAGACCTCGACCTCGAGGCCGCGCTCTTTGAGCAGGAGGGCGGTGAAGAGACCGATCGGGCCGCCGCCGACCACCCCTACGTCGATGCGATGTTTGCCGAACATATTCCGGACCTCCGCTGGAGGATTCCAACGCCGGGGTGATTCGAGTGTGGTCGCCTCTCGGGAGGCTGGCAACGGGTTTTCTCCGCGTCCTTGTCTCTGGGGCATCCAGGGGAGATCGACCCCTTC
>CAZZAH010000088.1:0-11638 GCA_964652115.1 uncultured bacterium
CGGAGCGGCCGCGCGACGGCTGGCTCCGAGCCCGAGTGGATGAGCTAGAGCTTCTTGACGGACTCGACCGTCAGCGCCTTGATTCCCGAAGCGTTCACCATCGGACCGGTGACGGAGACCTGCAGGGCGGCGAGGGTCTTCGCCTCGTCGAACGGCTTTCCGTCCTCGTGGCTCGCCATGAGGAGATAGACCGTGCCGTCGGCCGTGAGGAGGCCCATCGGCTGGCCGCTGCTCAAGCACTTGAGCGCGCAGCTCTGATGATCCATACCCTTCGCTCCGTGGCCGAGGAAGCAGGCGAGGTCGACGATTTCTCCCTTCACCGTGGACTGCACTTCCTTCGACTCGGCTTCGGCTGCCTTCGCATGGTCGTGGTCGTGATCGTCGCCGAGCGCTTGACGGGCGATGGGGGCTGAGGTGATCGCGGCGGCGGCGACGAGGGCGAACAAGAACTTCTTCATGGGAACTCCTTCCGGGGTGAAGCGGCGGTTGCCGCTCAGGGTTCTGCGGGATCGAGTATTACAAGACCGGACCGACCTGCTTCGATCAAGGCGCGCGCTCTCGCGTCGCCAAATTGTCGCGGAGCCATTGGACGTACGCCCAGAGGCCGTCGATCTCCTCAGCCGAGAGCGACTGTCCAAAGCGGGGCATCGAGAGGTTCGCCCGATCGAGGAAGTACGAGGCAACCGCGTTCGCGCGGAGGCGGCGGCTCCGTCCCTCCCGAACCCACTCCTCGAACTCGTCGCGGTCCCGCACCAGGTCGCCGAAGTCGGCGCCCAGCCAACCCGGTACGGTACCGGTGAACGAGTGTGGATTGGGCTCGCCGCCCGAGCCGACAACGCCGTGACAGGACTCGCATCCGGATCGAAGCGACGCTGCACGCCCGACCGCGACTGGGCCGTCGTTCGGGATGCGGATCCCGTCCTGCGCCACCACATATCTCGCGATCGCCCGGATCTCCGAGTCGCTGAGCTTCGCGCGAAATGCAGGCATGGGGATGAGCGGAGACCGGCCGCTGGAGGCGCTTCCTTCGGCGATCCAGCGCGCGATGCCGGAGTCGCTGCTCGCGAACATCATGAGGTTTCCGCCGCGGAAGCTCGGGATCGTTCCGTACTTGCTGCCGGCGTCGGCGACCTCGTGCCCATTCGACGAAAGGTGACAAGAGAGGCAGCCTTCGCGATGCGCGAGACGCGCTCCCTGCTGAACCAGGTTGTCACCCCGCATCCGCCAATACCGCGCGATCACGCTCGGAGCCGCGATGCCGGCCGAGAGCAGAGCGACGAAGACGATCGCGGCGCGCCACCTGCTTCGACGGGTGACGCTCACGCGGAGGGCGGCTCCACGCTGTGCGCTCGCGCTCCGCGAAGGTCGGTGCGGAGCTTCCACTGCTTATACAGAGCGGGATAGACGATCAACTCCATCAGGAACGACGTGACAAGCCCGCCGATCATCGGCGCGGCGATGCGCTTCATCACATCGGCTCCGGCCGACGTCGACCAGAGAATCGGCAAGAGACCCATAAACGCGGCCATCACCGTCATCATCTTCGGTCGCGCGCGCTTCACTGCGCCATGCACGATCGCCTCGTCGAGCTCGGCGGTCGAGCGCAGGAGCCCGCGGCGCTTCGCATCGTCATAGGAGAGGTCGAGGAAGAGGAGCATGAAGACGCCGGTTTCCGCGTCCAAGCCGAGGAGCGCGATCATGCCCACCCACGCCGCGATCGACACGTTGTAGTCGAGCAGATAGAAGAGCCACACCGCACCGACCGCGGAGAAGGGGACCGCGAGCATCACGACCGCGGTCTTCCAACCCGAGCGCGTGTTCGCGTAAAGCAGCAGGAAGATCAACGCGAGCGTAATCGGCACCACGAGGCGGAGGCGATCCTTCACTCGCAGCATGTTCTCGTACTGGCCGCTCCACTGAAGCACGGTGCCTGCCGGGAGCTTGATCTTCGACCCGACCACGCGCTTCGCCTCCTCGACATAGCCGCCGAGATCGCGCCCGGCCACGTCGACGAAGACGTACGCCGCGAGGAAGCCGTTCTCGTCCCGAATCATCGAGGGGCCGGTCGACACCTTGATGTCCGCGAGCTGACCGAGCGGGATCTGCGCGCCGCGAGGCGTGGTCACCAGCACGCGCGCGATCGCGTCGGGGTCGTCGCGCAGCTCGCGCGGGTAGCGCAGGTTCACGGGATAGCGAGCGCGTCCCTCGATCACGGTCGAGATGTTCTCGCCGCCGATGGCGCTCGAGATCACGCGCTGAACGGCGTCGATCGAAAGACCGTATCGCGCGAGCGCCTCACGCCGCGGATCGATGTCGAGGAAGTAGCCGCCGGCCGCACGCTCCGCGAACGCGCTGCGTGTTCCGGGCACTCCGGCGAGCGCCCCTTCGATCTCGACCGCGATGCGTTCGATCGTGTCGAGGTCGTGGCCCAGCACCTTGATGCCGACCGGGGTGCGGACGCCGGTTGAGAGCATGTCGATGCGCGTCTTGATCGGCATGGTCCACGCGTTGGTCGTGCCCGGGATACGGAGCTTCTGGTCCATCTCGTCGACCAACTCGTCCCACGAGAGGCGATCGGGCCAGAAGGGGCGCACCAGAGGCTTCGCGATGTCGGGCATCCACGACGAGTACCAGCGGTCCTTCGCGCGCCACTCGGACGGCGGCTTCAGGATCACGGTCGTTTCCATCATCGAGAGAGGCGCGGGATCGGTCGAAGTCGCGGCGCGGCCCGCCTTGCCGTGAACCGACTCGACCTCGGGGAAGCTCTTGATCACGCGATCCTGTACCTCGAGCAAGCGCGCCGCTTCGCCGACCGAGATGCCGGGCAGCGTCGTCGGCATGTAGAGAATCGAGCCCTCGTTGAGCGGCGGCATGAATTCCTGCCCGAGGCGGAAATAGACGGGCAGCGAGAGCGCGACCACGGCGACCGCGAGCGCGATGGTCAGCTTCGCGTGACGCAGCACCCATCGACACAGGGGCTCGTACACACGATGGATCGCGCGGCTGATCGGATGGCGCTCCTCCGCGTGATAGGTGCCGACGAGCGCGCCCGACGCGAGGCGCGCCAGCCAGCGCGGACGAAACGTGAATGGATCGACGCGCGTGAAGAGCATGCGCATCGCGGGATCGAGCGTCACCGCGAGGAGCGCCGCGATCAGCATCGCGAGGTTCTTCGACCACGCGAGCGGCTTGAACAGGCGCCCCTCCTGCTCCACCAGCGCGAAGATCGGGAGGAACGCCACCGCGATCACGAGCAGGGAGAAGAAGACCGAGGGCCCCACCTCCTTGAGCGCGGCGAGCCGCACTTCATGGAAGTCGCCGTGACGGCCTTCCTCCTGCCAGCGGTGGAGCTTGTTGTAGGCGTTCTCGACCTCGACGATCGCGCCGTCGACGAGCACTCCGATCGAGATCGCGATGCCGGCGAGCGACATGATGTTCACGCTGACGCCGAAGAGCTTCATCGGGATGAAGGCGAGAAGCACCGCGACCGGGATGGTCACGATCGGCACGACTGCCGAGGGGATGTGCCAGAGGAAGAGGAGGATCACGAGCGAGACGATCAACATCTCGATTCCGAGCTCGTGCTTCAGCGTATCGAGCGCGCGCGTGATCAGGTCGGAGCGGTCGTAGGTCGGCACCATCTCGACCCCGTCGGGGAGCGAAGGGGCGAGCTCCATCATGCGTGCCTTGACCGCGCGAATGACGTTGAGCGCGTTCTCGCCGTGGCGCATCACGACGATGCCGCCGACATGGTCGCCTTCGCCGTTCAAGTCCGCGACGCCGCGCCGAATCTCGGGGCCGAGCTCGACCGTCGCCAGATCGCGGAGCAGGATCGGCACGCCGTCCTCGTTCGCGCGGATCACGATCGATTCGAAGTCGCTCAGAGTGCGGGCATAGCCGCGGCCGCGCACCATGTACTCGGTTCCGCTCCACTCGAGCAGCCGTCCGCCGACCTCGTCGTTCGATGCGCGCACCGCCTCCATCACCTCATCGAGCGAGAGGCCGAGCGCGGCGAGGCGATTGGGATCGACCGTGATCTGGTACTGGCGCTCGAATCCGCCGAGCGAGGCGACCTCGGCCACGCCGGGCACCGACTGGAGCGCGTAACGCAGCGTCCAGTCCTGCAGCGAGCGCAACTCGTCGAGCGAGTGCCTGCCGGAGTGATCGACCAACGCGTACTGATAGATCCAACCGACGCCGGTCGCGTCCGGTCCCAGCTCGGTGCGCACGCCGTCGGGCAGCTGGATCTTGGACATGTACTCGAGCACGCGCGAACGCGCCCAGTAGAGGTCGGTGCCGTCCTGAAAGATCACGTAAACGAAGGAGAAGCCGAAGTCGGAGAAGCCGCGGATCGCTTTCACCTTCGGCGCGCCGAGCAGACCAGAGACGATCGGATAGGTGACTTGATCCTCGAGGATGTCGGGCGAGCGATCCCACCTCGAGTAGACGATCACCTGCGTGTCGGAGAGATCGGGCAGCGCGTCGAGTCGAATGGTGCGGAGCGTGTGCACGGCATAGGCGCAGAGCCCCGCGATCACGAGCAGGACGAGCAGACGCCGTCGCGCCGAGAACTCGATCAGCCGCGCGATCACGGGCTAGTGGCCTTCGCCGTGGGTCATGCCGCCGGCCGCCGCGCGGATGCGCGATTCCGAATCGAGCAGGAAGGTCGCACCGGTCACCACGCGCTCCCCTTCGCTCAAGCCGGATAGGATCTCCGCCATGCCTTGGCCGCGACGGCCCATCACCACGACGCGCGGTTGAAAACGTCGATCGCTCACCGCGACGTAGACGATCTGCCGCGTGCCGGTGTCGAGCACCGCGTCCGACGGGACGAGAAGCCCTTCACTCGCGTCGCCGGCGAGCGTCACGTCGGCGAACATGCCCGGTTTCAATGCGAGGTCGCGGTTCGCGAGCTCGAAGCGCGCGACCAGGGTTCGGGTCGCGGGGTCGAGCGTCGGCGAGACGAAGACGATCTCGGCGCTGCGCGTCGGACCGCGCTCACCCGCGAGCGAGATCTCGGCCGACCTTCCCACGCGAAGCAAGCTCGCCTCGCTTTCATAGAACGACGCCTCGATCCAGACCGAGGAGAGATCGGTCACCGTGAAGAGGGGCGATCCTGCCTCCATCCGCGCGCCTTCGGTCACCGATTTGGTCGTGACGAACCCGCTCCACGGCGTGGTCAAGGAGACGGTGCGTGCCGCCGCGCCACCCGCATCGAGTCGTTCGATCGTGGCGGATGGAACATCGAGCAGCTCAAGCCGCCGTCGCGCGGCGGAGAGGAGCCGCTCCGCGCTGGCTTGCGCTTCGGTCGACGCCGCGTCGCGTACCCGCGCAAGCGCACCGCGCGCATTCACGTACTCCTCCTGCGCGGCGAGGAGCTCGGGGGAGTAGAGCTCGACGATCGGCTCGCCGGCCCGCACGATCTGGCCGGTCGTGTTCACGAAGAGTCGCTCGACGTAGCCGGCGGCCTTCATCGTGATCGTTCGCGTCAGCCGCTCGTTCGCCTTGATCGAGCCGACCGCGCGAACACTTTGGCCAAGCGCGCCGCGAGTGACCGGTGCGGTGCGCACGCCCGCGAGCTCCACCTGCTCGGGCGTAAGCTCGACGTCACCGACCACCGCGGGCGTGTCGTGGGTGGGACTGTCGGTCGAGGGCCTCGTCTCCGGCATCGGAATGAGCTTCATGTTGCAGATGGGGCAATCGCCCATGTGATCGGTGATGTAGGTCGGATGCATCGGGCAGTAGAACTTGCTCGCGGCCTTCTGCTCGTGGCGCGTGCACCCGCTCAGGAACACAGGAGCCAAGACGCTCCACATCGCAAGGCAGAGCAAAGGAACGAGCGACGCGCGAAGGTAGGGGCGCATTAGTCCTCCTCGGACGAGCGGGCGGAAACGAGCTCGGTGATGCGAGCCCAGGTGACGAAGCGGTCGGCTTCGATCGACGCGCGATGGGTCCGGTCGTCGAGCCATGCGCGAAAGGCGTCGAGCACCGCGCTGAACTCGCCTCGGCCGTTCATGTACGACGCGCGAGCGAGCTCGAAGCTCGTCTCGTCCTGAGGCAACAAGCGATTCGAGTGGAGATCGAGCTGCGCCTCGGCCCAACGCCAGCTCGCCATCTCCGATTGGCCTTCGCTGAACGCTCGTGCCCGCGCCGCACTAAGCCACGCTTCCGCCGCGCGAAGATCCTGCCGGGCCGCATCGACCTCGGCGCCGCGACGCGAGAAGAGCGGGAGCTCGATTCCGAGCAGCGCCGTGTACTCGGCACCGCGGTCGGTAGGCTTGGCGGCGCCCGCGCCGATGGTCAGATCCGGTGCCGTCTCCGCTCGCATGAGGCGAACACGACGCTCCGCCGTCGCGACGTCGGACTCCGCCACGAGGACTTCCGCCGAGCTTCGTACGGCCCACTCCGGAATTGAATCGACCACAACACTCACGGCGGGAAGGGAGGAGACGGTCCAGTCGCTTGCCTCGGCGCGATCGGAAAACAGAGGCGTGAACCCCGCGGCGACGCGACCGCGCTCGGCTTCGAGATCGAGGATCCGCTCGTCCAGGTGCGTCAGCTCGACCTCGGCGCGTGCCGCCGCGGCAAGGTCCCCCTGTCCCGCCGCGTAGCGTGTCCCCGCGTCGCGCGCGAGGGAGAGAAGCAGCTCGCGTGCGACGGTGAGCGATTGATGCTCGGCCTCGATAGCGTAGAGGCGCGCATAGAGCGTGGCGAGCGTGGTCGCGAGCGCTCGACGGGCCTGCTCGACGACCGCTTCCGCGCCGGCTCGTTCCGCACGCGCGAGGGCGGATCCGGCCCCGCGGCGCCCGAGGATGGAGAGCCGCTGCCTCGCCTCGAGCTCAGGGAAGACGGAGCGGCCGCCGGGGGCGTCCTCGCTGTGGACACGGAGCTCGAGCTCCAGCGGGCCGAGAGCGCCGCCGGCGGAGATCCGCGCCGCCGCGGCATCAAGACGCGCCTCGAGCACCTGGATGGACGGAGCCTCGGCGATCGCGCGCGAAAGGAGTGAATCGAATGGGGGCGCCTCGATCGATGCCCGGCCGGAGCCGGGCACGAACGTCAGCCACAGATAAAGAGGAAGGGCGAGTGAGAGACGGGCCATGAGTTCCTCAAAGGGGTGCCAAGGAGCTGGGTCAACAACCATGCCGATCGCAGAGAGCCGCGACCCAATTTTAAACGGTTGATTACCAAGGGGTTAGAGCGACGCGCGGGATGCCGCTCGCTGCCGCCTGAGCAGATCCATCAACAAGCGTTGGATATGCCACACCCGCCTGTCAGTCGCTTCCCATCCCGAGGCGCCCGGCCGGGGGGGCGGCGACCCCGACGCATCCTCTCCGCCTTCTCCACGGATCGCCCCATCGAGTCAGAACTCGCTCACCGACGAGGCGCGCACGCCGTTGTACAAGCCTCGCCGACGCGGCCCCCACCGGCGGCCTGACGCACCATTTTCCGCGAGATCACCCACGCTTCGAGATCAAACCATGCCTTGATAACGACTTTCACCGTGGCCGCGCTTGAACCGCCTCACGGCAAAATGGTCCACTCAACGACGGGCTCTTTCGTTGTACGCAGACCGGCAAAGAGGATGTATCGCATGTATAACGGACGCACAGATCTCTATTGCCTGGCTTCGATCGGAGCGCTGCTGCTCGCGATGTCCGGCGAGGCGCGCGCGCAGGATACGCAACCGCCGACCGTCACCGTGCTCACCCCGAACGGGGGCGAATCACTGCTGGCCAAGACGATCAGCGCGGTGACCTACATCGCCTCCGACAATGTCGATGTCACCGCGGTCGACATCTACTACCGCGATGCCGAGTCGGCGCCTTGGACGCAGATCGCTCGCGATTTGTACAACACCGGGACGTGGAACTGGCCCGTTCATCTGACGCCGACGACGCACGCTCGCGTGCGCGTGGTCGCCCGGGACATCGAGAACAATGCCGGCGAGGACATCTCGAACGCGGTCTTCACCATCGTCCAGCCTTCGGGTGGACTGGTGCCGACCACGCTGCGCGACTTCCACCAGCCGGGGACGCAGCCTTTCGGTGCCGGCACATTCCAAGCGAGGAGCCTCTGCGGCACATGCCACGGCGGATACAACTCCGCGGTCGAGCCGGACTACAACTTCCAGGGCAGCATGATGGCGCAGGCCGCGCGCGATCCGCTCTTCTACGCCTGCCTCACGGTCGCGGAGCAGGACGCGCCGGGCTCGGGCGACCTTTGCCTTCGGTGTCATTCCCCGGGGGGATGGATGTCGGGCCGGAGCAATCCGACCAGCGGCAGCGGACTCAACGGCACCGATCGCGACGGCGTCGGCTGTGATCCATGTCATCGCGCGGTCGACCCGATCTACTCGGCGGGAGAGAACCCGGTCGAGGACCAGGCGATCATTCAGGCGCTAGCGATCGACGATCGACCGACCGAGTTCGGAAACGGCATGATCGTCGCGGATCCGCAATCGCGGCGTCGCGGGCCTTTCACGGTGAACGCGCCGCATCCGACCCTCGTCTCTCCCTTTCACAAGTCGAGCGAGATGTGCGGCACCTGTCATAACGTGTCTAACCCAGTCTTCACGCGGACGGGGCCTCGGACCTATGCGCCTGGACCGCTCGACACCAAGGCGACCGTGTTTGATCCGAATGTCCTCTTCCCCCTCGAGCGCACCTTCAGCGAGTGGAAGGCGAGCGACTTCAACTCGCTCACCGGCGTCTATGCGCCCGAGTTCGCGGGGACCAAGCCGGGCGGGTTCGTCTCCACCTGCCAGGATTGCCATCTTCGCGACGTGGTGGGCCGTGGATGCAACGGCGGCCCGACGCGGAACGATCTTCCGCTCCACGATCTGACCGGCGGCAACTACTGGATGCCGAACATCATCGCGCAGATCGCACCGGGTGAGGTCGATCCCGTGCCCTTGGCCGCGGGCGCCGAGCGCGCGGTGCAGATGCTGAAGAAGGCGGCGCTGCTCGACGTCGTGACCCAGGCGGAGGGGGACAGCTTCCGCGCCGTGGTCACGGTGACGAACCGAAGCGCGCACAAGCTTCCGAGCGGCTATCCGGAAGGCCGGCGGATGTGGCTGCACGTCGTGGCGAAGGACGCCGGCGGCAGCGTGGTCTATGAATCGGGTCGCTACCTCACCTCCACCGGCGAGCTGATCCACGATGACGATCTGGTGGTGTATGAGGCGAAGCTCGGGCTTTCCACTGGGCTGGCCGGCGCGGTCGGTATGAATGCGGGGCCGAGCTTCCACTTCGCGCTCAACGACACGATCGTGAAGGACAATCGAATCCCTCCGCTCGGCTTCACCAACGCGGAGTTCATCGCCTTCGGCGGCGAGCCGATCGACCCCGAGCATCCCGGCACCCGCTACGCCGATGGCCAGAACTGGGACGTCGCGAATTACGGTCTTCCGGCGAGCGCGCGGAAGGTCGTGGCGACGCTCAAGTACCAGACCACATCGAAGGACTACATCGAGTTCTTGCGCGACGCCAACACCACCGACGCGCGCGGCCAGACGATGTATGACCTGTGGACCTCAAACAACCGGGCGGCGCCGGTCGCGATGGTGGCCGACTCGATCACCTTCTCGCCGACCGATGCGGCGACGCCGGTCCTTACACAGGAGCTCGCACTGAAGGCACAGCCGAACCCGGCGGGCGCCGAGGTCACGTTGCTGCTCTCGCTGCCGCGGCCGCTTGCGGCGACGCTCGAGATCTTCGACCTCGGCGGACGACGCGTGCTTCGCTCGGAGCGCGGCGTGCTGCCTGCCGGATACTCGCCGGTGCTGTGGGACGGGATGGACGCCGATGGACGCGACGTCGGATCGGGCGTCTTCTTCGCGAAGCTCACGGCCGGCGGGGAATCGACGACGCTTCGGTTCGTGCGGTTGAGGTAAGCGAGTAAATGGGCGATGGCCGGGTCCACTGGGGCCCGGCCGTTTCCGCCCGCCCAGGCATCGGCTTCCGTCGGCGCGAAGCTACCCCTCTTTCCTCGCCCGCAATGAAAACATCAGCGGCACCGAGGGCAGCCCCTCCGGCAAGGTCCAGAATCCATCCTCGCGTCGCTCCATCCACGGATAAAACGACCAGCCCATGTACGGGTACTCCTCGAAGTGCTCGAGGCGAAGGCCCGCGCGGAGAAGCGAGCCGATCACCTCGCCCATCGAGTGCGGAAACTCCCAGGTCACACTCGTGAGCGGTGCGTCGGGTGCGGCGTAGGAGCCCTGCGATTCGAAGCGCAGCGGTTCGCCGCCCGCGAAGTAGGGGAAGCGCATCACGATCATCTGATCGCTTCGCTGATCATCGAAGGCGAACATCACCGGATGCCCTTCGACGAAGCAGAAGGCGCCGCCGGGCGCGAGGCAACGCGCGATCGACTGCGCCCACGCGTCGAGATCCGGCAGCCACGACAGCACTCCGTGCGAGCTGAACACGACATCGAACGCTCCATCGAGCAAGCTCGGCAGCTCGTAGATGTTCGCCTCGATGAACTCGGCTTCGAGGCCCGCCTCCGACGCGAGCTCGCGGGCCGTGCGAAGCGCTTCGGAGGAGAAGTCGACGCCGGTGACGTGCGCGCCGAGCCTCGCCCACGAAAGTGTGTCGAGCCCGAAGTGGCACATCAGGTGAAGCAGCCTCTTGCCCGTGACCTCGCCGATGGTCGCGCGCTCGATGCGGTCGAGCGACGAGCGGCCGGTCTTCCACGACGGCACGTCGTAAAGCTTCGAATCGACGTGCAGCTTCGCCCACTGGTTCCAGAGGTCGCGGTTGGCCGACATCGCTTCGTTGGGGTGCATGGATCCTCCTTCGCCGCGAGCGCGCGCGTCGCGTACGCGGCCGCCGCAGCGTAGCAGAGGCCGGCGGCATTGAGCTCCACGCTCGACTGCGCTAGCCTTGCCTCACGCCGCGAAGGAGGTGTCCTTGGATCGCAAAGCGCTCATCCGTGAATACAAGGAAGCAGCCCGCCCGATGGGCATCTGCTGCGTCCGCAATACGAGCAACGGAAAGATCCTCATCGGCGCGGCGCGCGACATCGACGCGAGGCTCAATCGAAACCTCGCGCAGCTCAAGATGGGCCTTCATCCCGTGCGCGCACTCCAGCTCGATTGGAACGAGCTCGGCGCCGACGCCTTTGTCTTCGAGGTGCTCGACACGCTCAAGCCGAGCGAAACGCCGGGTTACGATCCGACCGCCGATCTGCGCGAGCTCGAGTCGATGTGGCTGGAGAAACTCACGCCGTTCGACGAGCGTGGATATAACGAGCGACCGAAAACGCCGTGAGCGCGAACGATCCCCCGTGCCGATCGATCAACGGCGTCGCCCTCGTCGTTCGCGACTACGATGAAGCGATCGAGTATTACACGGAGCGACTCGGCTTCGAGCTCCTCGAGGACACCAGGCTAAGCGAGGCCAAGCGATGGGTACGCGTCGCGCCGCGAGGTGGATCCGGCACCGCGCTTCTCCTGGCCAAAGCCGCGACGCCGGAGCAGATCGCCTGCGTCGGCCGGCAAACCGGCGGCCGCGTCTTCCTCTTCCTCGACACCGACGACCTCGCGCGTGACCACCGAGAGATGACCGCGCGCGGCGTCCGATTCGTCGAAGGCCCGCGCGATGAGGAGTACGGCCGCGTCGCCGTCTTCGAGGAT
>CAZZAH010000089.1:0-5192 GCA_964652115.1 uncultured bacterium
CAGTCCGGCGAGTGCTACCTGCAGGACTACTACATGTCGAACGGCCAGTACGAGAGCCGGCTCGACACCGCCAAGGTGCACAAGCGGAAGGTGGCCGACGTCGGTCCGCGGGTCACCCTCGACGCCGAGCGCTGCGTGCTTTGTACAAGATGCATCCGCTTCTGTGACGAGGTCACCGGCACGGGCGAGATGTACATCGTGAACCGCGGCAACCGCGCCGAGATCACGAGCTATCCCGATCGACCGCTCGACAATGCCTACTCGCTCAACACGGTCGATGTCTGCCCGGTCGGGGCGCTGACCTCGAAGGACTTCCGCTTCAAGAAGCGGGTCTGGTTCCTCCATTCCGCCAACTCGATCTGCACCGGCTGCTCGCGCGGTTGCAACACCTTCCTCGAGCATCACGAGGGCGTGGTCTACCGCCTTCGCCCGCGCGAGAACATGGAGGTCAACCGCTACTGGATGTGCGACGAGGGGCGGTTGACCTACAAGGCGCTCAACGACGAGCGCCTCGACGTCGCGCTGATTCGTGGCACCATGACCCCGATTCACGAGGCGATGGCGGCGCTTGCGCAGTGGATGAAGGAAGCGGGAAGCGGCTCGAACGCCGGGCGGATTCAGGTTCTGCTCTCGCCCTTGTCGCCGCTCGAGAGCCTCTATGCCTGGAAGCGTTTCGCGGCCGATGTGCTGGGCGGAGCCACGTT
The DNA here is from genome assembly GCA_964652115.1 of uncultured bacterium. Taxonomy (GTDB): domain Bacteria; phylum Eisenbacteria; class RBG-16-71-46; order CAIMUX01; family CAIMUX01; genus JADJQY01. The sequence goes on from CAZZAH010000089.1 coordinate 705, forward strand.
GACCGCCGCCGCAACACGCGTGCCGATGACCGAGGACGAGCTGCTGCGGAAGGCCGACCCCTATCCGAATCGCGCCGGACTCGAGGCGCTCGGTCTGGCCAATGACCCCGAAGCGGGCCTCAAGCAAGGCGGCGAGATCCTCTTCATCGTGGATGACGATCCGCTCGGCGCGCGGCCGGAGTGGAACGCGGCGCTCAAGGGATGGAAGCGCGTCGTCTACCTGGGCTCGAACGAGAACGCCACCGCGAAGGCCGCATCGCTCGCCCTGCCGACCGCGCCGCACGCGGAGACCGACGGCACCTTCGTCAACTTCCAGGGCAGGATCCAACGCTTCGAGAAGGGGATGGTGCCGCAGGGCGACGCCCTCTGGATGGCGGGGATGTTGACGCGGATCGCGAAGGAGCTCGGCATCAAGTTCGGTTGGGACGGTTTCGTCGAGCTCTTCACCGAAATGACGGCGAAGGAGCCGGCGCTCGCCGGCCTCGACCTGGACAAGATCGGGAGTAAGGGCACACCTCTCAGCGGACGCTCCTGAGCACGAGGATGGACGGCATGACTCCGACAATGGACTGGATCGTCAGCGGCGGACGGGCGGCGCTGATCTGGATCGTGCAGCTCTCGCTCATCCCGATCCTGATTTGGTTCGAGCGCAAGGTCTCGGCCTACATGCAGGACCGAACCGGACCGAACCGGGCGCACATCCTCGGCATTCGCCTGGCAGGGGTGATCCACAACATCGCCGACGTGGTGAAGCTCTTCTTCAAGGAAGACATCACGCCGTCGGGCGTGCACCGCTTCTACTACCTGCTCGCGCCGTTCATCGCGATGATGATCGCGCTCATGACCTTCGCGGTCGTGCCCTTCGCCGATACGCTGCAGCTGGGCAAGCTCGCGATCCCGATGCAGGTGTTCAGCCACAGCGCCGGTATTCTCTGGGTCTTCGCCATCGGTTCATTCGGCGTCTTCGGCATCATCTTCGCGGGGTGGGGCGCCAACAATAAGTTCTCGCTCCTGGGCGGCATCCGCTCCTCCGCGCAGCTCATCTCCTACGAGCTGACGCTCTCGCTCTCGATCATGGGCTTGATCATGATCTTCGGCACCCTCGAGCTGAACGAGATCGTGCGCGGGCAGAGCGGGCTGCTGTTCGGCTTCATTCCGATGTGGGGAATCATCCTTCAGCCGATCGGCGCGATCATCTTCATCACCTCGGTCATCGCCGAGACCAACCGAAATCCGTTCGACCTACCCGAAGCGGAGTCGGAGATCGTCGGCTACCACGTCGAGTACTCGAGCATGAAGTTCGCGCTCTTCTTCATGGCGGAGTACGTGAACATCGTGGTGGCGTCGGGCGTGATGACCTCGCTCTTCTTCGGCGGCTACGGCCTGCCTTGGCTCCCGACCGAGAAGCTGATCGAGCACGCGCAGCCGGTTCTGCTCGGGCTCCTTGCACTGCACGTCCTGCTCGCCCTCGTGCTCTTCATTCCCTGCCGGCGTTGGTCGAAGCGGCTCAAGGATCTCTATGTCGACGCGCGCCGCCACGAGGCCGACTTTCTGACCGTGGTGCTTCTCCTGATCGGGCTCGGAGCGCTCGGAGGCATCGCCTTCGTCGTCGCGAATCCTCTGAGCGGTTACGCGCCCAACATCGTGGCCGCGGTGGTGCAGTTCGCGACCTTCCTCGGGAAGGTGAGCTTCTTCGGCTTCTTCTTCGTCTGGGTGCGATGGACCCTGCCGCGCTTCCGTTACGACCAGCTGATGAACCTGGGATGGAAGGCGATGCTGCCGATCTCGCTCGCCAACCTCCTTATTACCGGATTGGTCCTCTTGCTCGTGGATCGACTGAAGTGAGGAATCGATGAAAGTCGCCAGTCCGAAGCTCTCCTTCTGGGAGAAGATCTACATCGTCGAGGTGCTGAAGGGGATGGCGGTGACCTTGGGTCACTTCTGGAAAAACCTCTTCGGCCAGAGCGCGATGCCGACGGTGCAGTTTCCGGAAGAGCCGAAGCTGCTCCCGGTCCGCCACCGGAGCCGCCACCGCCTGACCGTGCGAGAGAACGGCGACCCCAAGTGCGTCGCCTGCATGTGCTGCGAGACCGCCTGCCCGGCGCGCTGCATCCACATCGTGGCCGAGGACTCGCCGCTGCATTCGATCGAGAAGCGGGCGAAGGTCTTCGAGATCGACCTCCTGCGCTGCGTCTTCTGCGGCTACTGCGTGGAAGCCTGCCCGGAGGACGCGATCCGCATGGACACCGACGACGTGCTCATCGTGGGCGACCGCCGCGAGGACTTCATCGTCGGCATGGACTACCTCCTTCACGGGAAGGACTTCCTCGAGCGACGTCGTGAACGCGCCGTGGCGGCGCCCAAGCAGGGGATGCCGATCGCGCCGCCCAAGACCGAGGAGGACGACGCCGGTTGGCCGGACGGCGTGCCCTATCACCGCAGCAAGCCCCCGGCCGGTTGGCAAGCGAATGCCAAGAACACGTAGGAACCGAGCATGAACCCGATCCTCTTCTGGATTCTGGCCGCGTTGGCGCTGGTCGCCTCGGTCTTCGTCGTGGCGAAGCGAAGCCCGATGGCGAGTGCCTTGGCGCTCGCGATCGTGATGACGGCGCTCGCCGGCCTCTTCGCGGGGTTGTCCGCGCCCTTCCTCTTCATCGTGCAGATCCTGGTCTACGCCGGCGCGGTGGTGGTGCTGATCGTCTTCGTGATCATGCTGCTGAACTTGAAGCCGGACGAGCTGGGCTCCCAGAGCATTCAACGAGGCAAGTTCATCGCCTCAGCACTTGTCGGCCTGGCGGCGATGGGCCTCGTCCTCAAGCTCGTGTCGGAGGAGGAGCCGATGTCTCCGGTTACGGTCGGCCTCGACTTCGGTTCGGTGAGCGCGATCGCCGATGACCTCTTCACGCGATACCTCCTCCCCTTCGAGGTGGTGTCGCTGATTCTACTGGTCGGCATTCTCGGCGCCGTTGTCGTGGCGAAGCGGGGGGAGTGATGGGCGAGATCACGACCGGTCACTACGTCGCGTTGTCGGTAATCCTCTTCTTCGTCGGCTCGGTCGGCGTGCTCGGCCGGCGGAACGCATTGACGGTGCTCATGTCGGTCGAGGTGATGCTGAACGCGGTCAACCTCGCGCTCTTGGCCTTCTCCCGGCAGTGGGGCAACCACGACGGGCAGATGATCGCCTTCTTCGTCATCGCCATCGCGGCGGTTGAAGCCGCGGTGGGTCTCGCGATCCTGGTCGCGATCTTCCGGCTGCGCGAGACGACCAACTTGGACGACCTCAGCACGCTCAACGAATAGAGGCGGCTTCCGATGAACGTTTCCTACTTGATGTGGATTCCGCTCTTCCCGCTCTTCGGGGCGATGCTGAACGGATTCCTCTCCCTGACGCACGCGCATAAGAAGGAGGGCCCGCCGAAGGCGCTGGTCGCCTGGATCGCGTGCCTCATGCCGACCGCGTCGTTCGTGGTGACCCTGGCCGGTTTCCTCGCCTTGCGCGGGCTGCCCGAGTCGAGTCGTTGGCTCGGCCAGCGCGCGATGGATTGGATCTCGGTCGGCTCGCTCGATCTGCCGATCGGCTTCCTGCTCGATCCGCTGAGCTCGGCCATGCTCCTTTTCGTCACCGGAATCGGCTCGCTCATCCATCTCTACTCGGTCGGCTACATGTCGCACGAGCGCGGCTTCGCGCGGTACTTCTCGTACCTCAACCTCTTCATGTTCGCGATGATCCTGCTCGTGCTCGGCGACAACCTCGCGCTCCTCTTCGTCGGATGGGAAGGCGTGGGCCTCTGCTCGTATCTCCTGATCGGCTTCTGGCATGAGGACCCGGCGAAGGCGGCGGCCGGCATGAAGGCCTTCGTCGTGAACCGGATCGGCGACTTCGGCTTCCTGCTCGGGATGTTCGTTCTCTACTGGGCCTTCGTCACGCACGGCAAGGGGACGCTCAACTACCACGAGATGCAGGCGCAGGCGTCACTACTCACGCCGGCCATCGCCACCGCGGCCGGACTGCTCCTCTTCCTCGGAGCGACGGGGAAGTCAGCGCAGATTCCGTTGTACATCTGGTTGCCCGACGCGATGGAGGGCCCGACCCCGGTCTCGGCCCTGATCCATGCCGCGACCATGGTGACGTCGGGCGTCTACCTCCTCGCGCGGCTCAACTGGGTCTACGTCATGTCGCCGGTGGCGCTCACGGTCGTGGCGATCGTCGGCGCGTTGACCGCGGTCTTGGCGGCGACGATCGGACTGACGCAGTTCGACATCAAGAAGGTGCTCGCCTATTCGACCGTAAGCCAGCTCGGCTACATGTTCGTCGGCATCGGCGTCGGCGCCTTCAGCGCGGGACTCTTCCACGTCGTGACGCACGCGTTCTTCAAGGCGCTCCTCTTCCTCGGATCGGGCGCGGTCATCCACGCGCTCTCGGGCGAGCAGGACATCCGAAAGATGGGCGGGCTCTTGAAGAAGATCCCGATCACCGGCCGCACCTTC
>CAZZAH010000089.1:5292-11632 GCA_964652115.1 uncultured bacterium
GGCGGCAATCGATTCGAGAAGTGGCTCGAGCCTGTGTTCGCGCAGGGCGCGGAGGCGAGCGCGCTTCACGCGGGCGCGTTGGAGGCGGGAGCCGCGGACGAGGGCGCGCTACTCGAGCATGCGGGAGCCGCCACCCATGCGGTGGAGCACGCCGCGCACAATCCCGGCCTCGAGTGGACCCTGATGCTGGCCTCGCTCGGCTTGGCGCTCGCGATGATCGCGGTCGGACGGAGGCTCTGGGTCCAAACGCCGGACGTGCCGGTGCGCATGGCGAAGTCGTTCGGCGGGCTCTATCGGCTCGTCTTCGACAAGTGGCGCGTGGACGAGCTGTACAACTCGGTCGTGGTTCGCCCGCTGGTCGGCGTCTCGCGAAAGTTTCTCTGGGGGACGGTGGACGTCAAGATCATCGACTTCCTCGTCAACCTGGTGGGCATTCTGGCCAAGATCGGAAGCTACGGCCTGCGCTTCTTCCAGACCGGCTACGTGCAGGCCTATGCCTTCGTGATCCTGCTCGGTCTGGTGCTGATCGTCTTTCTGACGCTCCGACCGTTCTAGCGGCTGGTCCTCAACGACGGGAACCCTATGGACTCTCTCTTAAGTTGGATCATCTTCCTGCCGGCGGTGACCGTGCTCCCGCTGCTTCTTCTTCCGAAGGAGCGCGAGGGCCTGATCCGCGGCATCACGCTGCTCTCGATGGGCGTGACATTTTTGATCTCCCTCGTCGTGCTGGCGAACTTCCGGCCGGTCGCCGAAATGCAGATGCTCGAGCAGCACGCGTGGATCCCGTCGCTCGGCATCACCTATCTGCTCGGGGTCGACGGCATCTCGATCTTCCTCGTCGTTCTGACCACGCTCTTGACGCCGCTGGTGGTGCTCTCCGCGCGCAACGCGATCGATCAGCGGGTGAAAGAATTTCACATCCTAATGCTGGTGCTCCAGACCGGCATGTTGGGCGCGTTCCTGGCGCTCGACCTCTTCCTCTTCTACGTCTTCTGGGAAGTGATGCTGCTTCCGATGTATCTCCTGATCGGCGTGTGGGGAGGACACCGGCGGATCTACGCCGCGGTCAAGTTCGTGCTCTACACCATCGTCGGTTCGCTGCTGATGCTGGTGGCGATCCTCTGCATCACCTTCGACCATCAGGCGCAGACGGGCGTGTTCACCTTCAACCTGCTGGAGCTTTACCGGACCACCTTCGCGCCGGCGCGGCAGATGTGGTACTTCGCCGCCTTCGGTTTGGCTTTCGCGATCAAGGTGCCGGTCTTCCCGCTGCATACGTGGTTGCCCGATGCGCACGTCGAAGCGCCGACCGCGGGCTCGGTCATCCTGGCCGGCGTGCTGCTCAAGCTGGGTACTTACGGCTTCCTTCGCTTCGCCATGCCGCTCTTTCCCGCGGCGGCGCATGCGTTCCAACCTCTGCTCCTGACCCTGGCGGCGATCGGCATCATCTACGGCGCGCTGGTCGCGATGGTGCAGACCGACGTGAAGAAGCTCGTGGCCTATTCTTCGGTGAGCCACCTCGGTTACTGCATGCTCGGGCTCTTCAGCTTCAACCTCCAGGGTTACGCCGGCTCGCTTTACCAGATGCTCAATCACGGGCTCTCGACCGGCGCGCTCTTCCTCTTGGTCGGCGTGATCTACGAGCGGCGCCACACGCGCGAGATCTCTGAGTTCGGAGGCCTCGCACAGGTGATCCCTTGGTTCACTGCCGTCTTCGTCTTCGTGACCCTCTCCTCGGTCGGCCTGCCCGGATTGAACGGCTTCGTCGGCGAGTTCCTGGTGCTGATGGGGGCGTTCGGCGAGAACAAGCTCGTCGCCGCGATCTCCGCCGCCGGCGTCGTGCTCGGCGCGGTCTACATGCTCTGGCTCGCCAAGCGCTTCCTCTTCGGTGAGCTGAGCAACGAGAAGAACAAGGGTCTGAAGGATCTCTCCGCGCGCGAAGCGTGGGTGCTGGCGCCGATCCTCGTCCTCATCGTCTACATGGGCGTGCAGCCCAAGCCGATGCTCTCGCTCATGACGCCGAGCCTCGAGCTGAGCTTGAAGTCGGTGCAAGGCGACGGCAGCCCCGCACACGGCCGCGCCGGGCTGGTCGGTCCCGAACGCGAGCGGTGGGCGTTCTCGGTGATGGGTTCCGAGTATCGACCGCTCGCGCTGACGCGCGGAAATGCGCTGCCACTTACGGAAGGGGCAATCGTGGAAGGGCCGATGGCGGAAGGGAGCACGCGATGAACTTCCCGAGCCTGGATTCTGCCGCCATGGCTCCGTTGCTGCCGTTCCTGATCCTCGCGATCGGTGCGTGTGTGCTGGTCCTGATCGACAGCGTCATGGCGAAGAAGCAGGACCTGCCCTGGCCGCTCCTGTCCGCGCCGGTGCCGCTCCTGGCGCTCGTCGCCTACGCGACACGTTGGCCCGGCCTCGGCGGCCCGAGCGTCTTCGGCTCGATGTACATCGAGGATACCTTCGGCACCTTCGTCGGCGTGTTGGTCTGCGTGGCGACGCTCTTCGCCTGCCTCATGTCGGGGACTTACCTGAAGAAGGTGGGGCGCTATCGCGGCGACTACTTCTCGCTCCTGATCTTCTCCGCGTCCGGGATGGTGCTCTTCGCTTCGACGACGGAGTTCTTGACCCTGTTCCTGGGGCTGGAGCTGCTTTCGATTCCGGTCTACATCCTGACCGGCTTCCTCCGCAAAGATCAGAAGAGCTTGGAGGCGGCGCTCAAGTACTTCCTCTTGGGAGCCTTCTCCTCCGCGCTCTTCCTCTTCGGCGGCGCGCTGATCTACGGCGCCACCGGCACGACCGACATCGCCGTTGCTCTGCGGACCGGCGCGCAGAGCCCGATGCTTCAGATCGGCTTCGTGCTGCTGCTCTCGGGCTTCCTCTTCAAGGCCGCGACCGTGCCGTTCCACATGTGGACCCCCGACGTCTACGAGGGCGCGCCCACCGCGGTCACCGCCTTCATGGCGACCTCGATCAAGGCGGCGGCGTTCGGAGCGCTCGGTCGACTCCTCTACAACGCGGGGCCGGTGCTTCAGATTCTCCCCATCCCCGATCTTCTGTGGTGGATCGCGGTCGCGACCATGACGGTCGGCAACCTCGCCGCGCTGACCCAGTCGAACATCAAGCGCATGCTCGCCTATTCGTCGATCGCGCATGCCGGGTACATGCTGGTCGGGCTCGTCGCCTTTACCTCGAGCGGCGATGCCGACGCGCTGGCCGGGGTCCTCTACTACTTGCTGGCCTACACGCTGATGAACATGGGTGCCTTCGGCGTGATCATCCTCTGGAACGAGAAGGGGGCGGAGCGCCTCGAGATCGGCGAGATGTCGGGCTTAGGTTGGAAGACGCCGGCGCTCGGGCTCGCCATGACCATCTTCATGATCTCGCTCTCGGGGATTCCGCCGACCGCGGGCTTCTTCGCGAAGTACTACCTCTTCAAGAGCGCGGTCGCCCACGGCTACATCTCGCTCGTGGTGTTGGGCGTGCTCAACAGCGCGCTCTCGGTCTACTACTACCTGCGCGTGCTGGTCGCCCTCTACATGCGTCCGGCGCCGCGTGAATCGGTCTTCGAGCGCTCGGCCCTCGTCGCCGGCGTCGTCACCGTCTGCGCCCTCGGTCTCTTGTGGATCGGGATCGCGCCCGACACGATCCTGCCGGGAGCGCCGACCCTCGTGGGCTGGGTTCGGGAGTCCGTCCTGACCCTGCGGTAACGCCGCCGTAGGCTGTGGAGGAGGGCCGCTTGATCCGCTGGGTCTTCCTCGACATGGGAAACGTCGTCATGAACGACGATCCCACCATGGCGTACCTCTACCGCGCCCTCGATGACGCGCTGAAGAGCGCGGGAATCGAGCGTCCGTTCGCCGAGCTGATGCGCGAGCGCGAGGAGCTGATTCGGACCAAGGGGACGGGCCATTGGTCGATCTTGGTCGAGCGTTACCTCGGGCGCGACGGGCTCCACCGCTTGATGCTCGAGACGGCGGACGAGCTCCGCGCGAACTACCTCACGCACCACAATCTCCTGCCCGGAATGGAGGCCGCGCTGGCCGAGCTCGCCTCGCGCTACTCGCTGGCAGTGGTCGCGAACCAGATGCGGCAAGCCGAGGACGCGCTCGTGTCGCTCGACCTCCGCCGACACTTTCAGTTCCTCGCACTGTCCGAGGCGCTCGAGCTGTACAAGCCCGATCCGCGACTCTTTCGCTGGGCGCTCGAGCAGGCCGGGTGCGAGCCGGCGGAGGCGGTGATGGTCGGCGATCGGGTCGACAACGACATCGCGCCGGCCAAGGGGCTCGGGCTTCGGACCATCTGGTTTCACGCGCCGATCATGGAGAAGGGACATGTCCCGCTCGAAGATCGGGAACGCCTCTACCAGCAGAGCCAGCTCCGCGCCTCGGTCGCCGAGCTCGCGCCGCGGCGGCCGGAGGAGCGGCCCGATCTCGAAGCGCGCTCCGCCGCCGAGCTGGTTCGCGCGATCGACGCGCTCGCGGCCGAAGGATCGGCGCCGCGCACCTCGTGATGCGCTGAAGCCCGCCTCTTCGGCGCGATTTTTCGCGACCTCCACGCGTTTCCTCTTCACTCCGACCTCGCTCTGCCGAAAAAGAACTTGAGTGAATTGCGGCCTTCGCGCCGCGCAAGACCCGAGGATCGAGCAGGGGGAGGGCGACCGTGGCACGAGCCGACTCGGTGAAGACCGCGACCAACTACACGCTGAGCGCGTGGCGCATGCTCAAGGAAGAGGATGTCGCGAAGTTCCTCGAACAGCAGGTCATCACCACCGACCGGCTCACCGTCGTCCGCTGCGTCTACCGTCCCGGTTACGAAGTCCCGGCGCACTATCATCCGCAAGAGCAGATCACCATCGTCGAGGAAGGGGTCCTCTCCATGGTGGTCGACGGCAAGGTGATCGAGGTCAACGCCGGCCAGGTCATCTCCATCCCCGCACGGGTCCGACACGCGACCATGGTTACCGGCAAGCAGGTGGTTCGTGCGCTCAACCTCTTCGTTCGCCCCGATGCCGGGCCGATCGGAGAGGGCGACTTCCACGGCCCGCGGATGTACCGGTAGGCCCAAGCTCTCCGGGATCCCCACTCGGCGCGAATGCTCGATCGTTCCCTTTCACGAATCGGCTAGACTCCCCCCACGGCTCATAGCCGGGGGAGCCGTCCGAGGGGGTAGAAAGGGGACCGCGAATGCCCAGGAGGGGCGAGATCGGTGCGAGGCCGCGGACGAAGCGGCAATCGGGTGGAGAGTCCTTTCGGAGCAATCGGGCCGTACTTCTTCTCGTCGGTTTCGCCGCGCTCGCCGTCGCGCAGGGCTGCGGCAGCGATAGCTCTACCCATCCACCGGTCATCAACAACAACCCGCCGGTGATCGAGCGCATGTACACGATCCCACCCCGCGTCCACGCGGCGGAGGAGGTCACGGTGCTCGCGAACATCAGCGACGCCGACAACGATCGGTTGACCTTCCGGTGGTCCTGCACGCGCGGCACCTTGCCCGACGGCAATGTTCAGGGGAGCACCACGTGGCAGACGCCCTCGACGCGCGGGCGTGACACGCTGCGCGTCCGCGTGGCCGACGCGGCGGACACCGTCATCGGATTTCTGACCGTGGACCTTCTCCTGCCCGGAGCGCCGCCCAGGGTGACGCTGATCAATGCGTCGAGCCTGCTCGAGGTGCATTGGGACCGGAGCCTCGATCAGGGCATCAACGGGTGGCAAGGGTACGAGATCTTCGTCGCCGACCACAGCCTCGCGGGGTTGAGCGATGAGCAGGTGCTGCCGTTCCGCTTGAGGGACACGCCGTTCAACGAGCCGAGCTTGGCACTTCGAATCTCGCGGCTGCGTGACGGCACCTCGCTTCGCGTGGGGACCAAGTACTTCGTCCACCTGCGCTCCCTCCGTTCCTTCGAGGGCATGACAGAGCGGAGCGAGCCGAGCGTCGAGGTGAACGGATCCCCGCGACCGGAGTGGGTGCAGGCTCAGTTCACCGAGCTCAATCATCGGCTCGGCGGCAGCGCGCTCGATCTGAGCACCGGGCGGATGCTGTCGCTCGATCCGGCGGACGCGAGCGGCATCGCGAGTCGCGACCTCTACCTCGACGGCGGAATCGACGGATCGCTCGAGCTCCGGAGCGTGTCGCGCCTGTCGGAGGTGAATCCGGCCTGGACGGCGCGAGCGGTCGAGATGAAGCAGCTGGGAGAGGATTGGGATGTGTCGACCACCACCGACGACGGGTGGACCGACGTGGTCCCGATCGAGGAGGACGGCGTCTACGCGATCAAGCTCCCGGAGGGCAACTACGCCAAGGTCCGCGTGGCCGACATCACCGGCTTCGCGCCCAATCG
>CAZZAH010000090.1:0-11601 GCA_964652115.1 uncultured bacterium
GATCCGCAGGCGCATCCGACCGTGCGCGCGGTCTCGGTCTCGGGCAGAAGGTCGCGCCCGTGCTCTTCGATCTCGAACCACGCCGCATCCGTTCCATTCCACGCGCCGAGAGCGCGCGCGAGGGCGGCGAGAAGATCGGGCAGAATCCCGGCCGGTCCAGAGGAGAGGAGGCGACGCGTCTCCTCCTCAGCCATCACAAGCGTCCACTCGCGCGAGCTCGCCTCGCGCGGCGGCGCGCCCGCATGCATGCGCGGCAAGGGCACGACCTCGGATCGAGCGAGCGTGGCCCAGGCGTTCCGCTCCTCGGGATCGATGGGTCCCGCCGAGGCCGCGCGCGCAAGCCATCGGCCGACGCTCACGGTCGAAGGGGGAAGCTCGATCGCACGGCCGGCGCGGAGGGCGAGGTACGCCGCCTCGAGCTCCTCGACCAGCACGCGGAGCGACACGCCGTCGAGCACGAGGTGGTGCCCCACCACCACCAGCGAGGAACGATCGGGATCCTCGACCAGGCCGAGGCGGAGCAATGGACCGCGCGCGAGATCGAAGCCCAGGCCGAGCTCGGTCGCGAGGGAATCGACCGCCTCGTCGAATGCCTGGCCCGGGTGAGCGACTGCGCGGCGGATCACCGGCCGCACGTCGTCCGCGGCGACCACCCACGCACGCCAACCATCGACCGAGCGCTCGAAGCGCGTGCGAAGCGCGCCATGCCGCTCGATCAACGCGGCCGCCGCTTGCGCGAGGAGCGCGGCATCGAGCGGGGCCGCGAGGTCGAGCGCGATCGAGAGATTCCAGCGCGAGGGCTCGATGAATCGCTGCGCGAAGAACCAACGCTGGATCGGCGACAGCGGCAGCGGGCCGATCGGATCGTCGCCGCCTTCATGCGTGCGCGGCGTGCCTAGCGTCGCGTGCGCCGCCAGCGCCGCCACCGTCGGATGCTCGAAGAGAGTGCGCGCGGTCAGCTCGAGCCCGCGTTCCCGCGCGCGCGTCACCACCTGTAGCGCGAGGATTGAGTCTCCACCGAGCGCAAAGAAGTCCTCGCTCGTGTCGATCTCCGGGAGACCAAGCACCTCGCGCCAGATCTCGGCCACGATCTGCTCCGCGCCTGAGCTCGGCGCGCGCCGCGCGTCGACCTCGAGGCGGGGACGAGGCGGCTCGGGCAAGGCGCCACGATCGAGCTTGCCGTTCGTGGTCAGGGGAAGCGCGGGCAGAAGGACGAAGGCGCTCGGCACCATGTAGGCCGGGAGCTTCGAGGCGAGGTGCGCGCGAAGCCGCTCGATCCATGCCTCGTCCTGCGTGGGCGCGCCAGAGCGAAGCACCACATAGGCCACGAGCCGTCGCGTGCCCGCCTGCTCGCGCGCGAGGACCGCGACGTCGTGCACCTCGGGCGCGGCCTTGAGCTGGCACTCGATCTCCGCCGGCTCGACGCGATGGCCGCGGATCTTGACCTGTCCATCGCCTCGTCCCAGAAACTCGATTCGTCCATCGAGCAGGCGATGCGCGGCATCTCCGGTCCGATACATGCGCGCGCCGGGAGGGCCGAAGGGATCAGGCACGAAGCGCTCGGCGGTCGACGCGGGACGCCCGATGTAACCGCGCGCCACCGCCGGTCCGCCGAGGTAGAGCTCGCCGCGCACGCCGGGCGGCACGGGCTCGAGGTTCGCGTCGAGCACATAGGCGTTCGTGTTGGCGAGCGGAAGACCGATCGCCGGCGCCAAGCGCTCGAGATCGGCTTCGCTCACGCGATCGAACGCGCTGTCGATCGTCGCCTCGGTCACGCCGTAGGAGTTCAAGATCTCCGCGCCGGGCGCGAGGGCATCGCGGAAGAGCGGATAGTCGCGCATCCACCAGGCGTCCGATCCAACCGCGGCCATGCGAAACGATTCGAGCAGGCTTCCTTCGGCGCGGAGATAGGCGCAGAGCTCGCGCAGGGTCGCCGGAAGGAAGTCGCCGAAGTCGACGGCGTGTCGGCGGCAGAGCGCCGCGAGCGCGGGAGGATCGAGCAAGGTCTCGCGGTCGACCAGGACGAGCGCCGCGCCCGAGCCGAGCGCGCGCGCGACATCGCCCAAGAAGACGTCGAAGCTGGGGGCGGCCATCTGGAGGTGCGCGCGAAAACGGGAGAGATCGTAGGCCGCGTCCCACGCACGGAAGGCGGAGAGGTAGCTTCCATGGCTGACCGCCACCCCCTTCGGCTCGCCGGTCGTGCCCGAGGTGTGGATCACGTAGGCGAGCGCGGAAGGATCGATCGGCGAGTCGTCGCAGCTCTCTGACGCCTCGCCTTCCGCGTCGAGCGCCAGAAGGGTCGCATCGAACGACTCCGCGGCGCAGGTCGCGAGGTCGGCCGCGCGCACGATCACGACGCGCGCGTCCGCATCTTCGAGCAGGGAGCGGCGCCGCGCGCTCGGCAGCGCGGGATCGAGCGGCAGATAGGCGCCGCCCGCTTTCCAGATCGCGAGGAGCGCGACCAGAAGATCGAGCGATTTGGGCAGTGAGGTCGCGACCCTCGCCTCCGTTCGCACCCGCGGCCGGAGGCGCGCGGCCAATCGCTCGGCGCGCGCATCGAGCTCGCCATAGGTCAAGCGCTCCTCGCCGTGGACCGCGGCCACGCGCGCCGGATCGCGCCGTGCCCAGTCGGCGAAGAGTCGATGCACGCCGCCGGCCGCATCCTCGGCCCACGGTTTCGCGAGCGGCGCCACCGCTTCGGCGCGCGAGGCTTCATCGAGCAGCGGCATTCGACTCACGCGCTGGTCGGGATCGCGCACGATCGCGTGGAGGAGCGTGACGTAGCTCGCGAACCACTGTTCCACTCGTTCCGCGCGGAAGAGGTCGGTGTTCCACTCGTACTCGAGGCTCAAGCCGTCGCCGCGATCGGTGATGCTGAGCGAGAGGTCGAACTGCGCGCTTCTCCGTTCGATCGGCAGCGGCTCGACCACGAGGCCCGGCGCGAGCTCCAGGGTCGCGCTGCCTTCGGCCGCGAGGTCACCACGCACGAGCTCGCCCGCCGCGCGCAGCTCGAAGAGAAGATCGAAGAACGGGGAGCGGCTCGGATCACGGCGCGGCGCGAGCTCGCGCACGAGCGCGGGGAAGGGATAGTCCTGCGCCGCCAGCGCGCGCGTCGTTCGCGCTCGCGTCTCCTCGAGCAGCGCGCTGAAGGTCGGATCTCCGGCCAGGCTCGCGCGAAGGACGACCGGGTTCACGACGTACGCGACGAGCTCCGCGAAGCGCGCGCTGGTGCGTCCGGCGGCGGGCGTTCCGATCCACACCTCGCTCTCGCCCGAGAGCCGCGAGGCGAGCACCTGAAAGGCGGAGAGAAGGAGCGCGTAGAGCGTCACCCCGCGCGAGCGCGCGAGGTCACGAAGCTCGGCCGCGAGCGACGCGTCGAGGTGGAAGCTCCCTAGGTCGCCGCGGAAGGTCTGAAGCGGCGGCCGAGAGTGATCGGCCGGGAGCGCGATCGCCGGGGGAACGCCCGCGAGCTCGGACGCCCAAGCGGCGAGGAGCCGCGCGCCCTCATCGCCCGCCATTAACTCCCTCTGCCAAGTGACGAATTCGCTTGGGTGTGGCGCGTTCACCTCGAGCGGATTCTGGGTCGCCAGGTCGGCCTGGTATTCGGCAGCGAGGTCGCGGAGGACGATCGAGAGCGACCAGAGGTCGGCCACCAGGTGATGCACGGTGAGCAGAATGACCGTGGTCGATCCGGCCCGATGGAGGCCAAGGCGCGCAAGCGGTCCCGTCTCGAGGTCGAAGGGGCGATGGACCAGGTCCGCGAGCTCACTCGCGAGCGAACGATCGCCGGGGAGCATGCCTCGCTCGACCTCGCTCGCGGCAGCGACGTCGAAGCGCTGAAGCGCGAGGCCGTCGCGTCGAACGATGCGCGCGCGAAGCGACGCGTGCCGCGCGACCACCCGAGACCACGCGCGGGCGAGCGCTTCTTCATCGAGCGCCCCGCGCACGCGCAACGCGGCCGCGATCGTATACGCCGTGCTCTCGGGCGCGAGCTCCTGCAGGAACCAGAGCGCCTGCTGACCCGCGGAGAGAGGACACTCGACGACGTCGATCAAACCGTCTGTCGCGCGAGGCGCACGCGCGGCGCTTGCTCCGACCATTCGCTCCGCGGCGATCCTCTCGACCAGGACGTCGAGCGAGGGCGCGAGCAGGAGGTCGACCGCCGAAATCATCGCGCCCGTGTGTCGCTCGATCTCGTGCGCGAGCTCGATCGCGCGCAGCGAGTCGAGGCCATAGCGCGCGAACGGCTGATCGAAGGCGATCGCATCGAGCGGCAGACCGAGCTTGGAGGAGAGCCTTGATTCGAGCCACTCGCGGATGCGCGCCGGATCCATGCTCGAAGGGGCGCGCTCGAGCCCTGCCTCTTCCGCCGCAGGCGCCCGCCACTCCGCGACCACGGGAAGCGTGCCCTCGAGGAAGGCGCCCCTGCAGGCCGCGCGCTGCACCTTGCCGCTCGAGGTCTTCGGCACCCCGGCCGTCTTCACCAACAGGATCGCGTGCGGATCGACCTCATGCGTTTCGACGATCGCGGCGCGAATCGCCGCGAAGAGCTCATCCGAATCGAACTGCGCGTGCCGATCCTTCTCGAGCACCACGACCAGCCGCTCGCCTTCGCCGGGCGCCAAGCTCTCGACGCTGAAGGCCGCGGCGCCGGTGGAGCGAAGACGCGCGCTCGCTCCCTCCGCCGTGCGCTCGATGTCCTGCGGGTAGAGGTTCCGCCCGCGAATGATGATCAGGTCCTTCACTCGACCGGTGACGAAGAGCTCGCCGCCTTGGAGGAAGCCGAGGTCACCGGTCCGAAGGTACATGCGCTCGTCGTCGGCGAGGCGTGCGCGGAAGGTCGCGTCGCTCTCCGCCGGCCGATTCCAGTAGCCGCGCGCGACGCTCTTGCCCGACACCCAGATCTCGCCGACGCGATCGTCGCCCAGTGACGATGCTCCGCTCTCCGATGCCTCGACGATGCGGACCACGGTGTCGACCTCGACGTGACCCGAGCCGACGAGCGTGTGGTCGGCTCCGATCTTTTCGACGCGTCCCGCTTCCAGCGCCGCACGGTTCACCTGCAGGAGCCGCGCGCCATCGCCGCGATCGCCCCCGGTCACCTTGAGCGTCGCCTCGGCGAGACCGTAGGCGGGATAGAGCGCGCGCCGGTCGAAGCCGCAGACGGCGAAGCGCTCCGCGAATCGTTCGAGCGTGTCGGCGCGCACCGGCTCGGCGCCGTTGTAGGCGATCGACCACGACCGAAGATCGAAGCGCGTCGGGTCGGGCTCGACACGACGCGTCGTCAGCTCATAGGCGAAGTTCGGTCCGCCCGAGTGCGTGATGCCGAGCTCGGTGATGAGCTCGAGCCAGCGCGCCGGGTTCTGCAAGAAGCTCATCGGATCGATCAGCGTGGCGGGGAAGCCCGAATAGAGCGGCTGCACGATGCCGTCGATCAGCCCCATGTCGTGGAAGTGGGGCAGCCAGGTCAGCGCGCGACTCGAAGGTCCATGGCCGAAGCCGCGCGCGATCGCCTCGGAGTTCACGAGGACGTTGCGGTGCGTGACCATCACCCCCTTGGGCTCGGAGGTGGAGCCCGAGGTGTACTGGAGATACGCGACGGCATCGGGGTCGAGCACCGGGTCCCACGGGTCGAGCGAATCGCTTCGCGCGGTCGTCGCTTCGTCGCTCGCGAGCCACCGGAG
Organism: uncultured bacterium; assembly: GCA_964652115.1. Lineage (GTDB taxonomy): Bacteria > Eisenbacteria > RBG-16-71-46 > CAIMUX01 > CAIMUX01 > JADJQY01. The sequence goes on from CAZZAH010000090.1 coordinate 5,685, forward strand.
CCCACGAAGAACGGACGAAGCCTGGCTCGACTCGATCGCGCGCGAAAGCTGCGCGCTCGGAACGAGGGCCGCGCACGCACCCGAGTCGAGCGCCATCGCCTCGATCCGCCCGAGCGTGCGATTGGCGCGCGGTGGATAGGCCGGCACCGCGATGACGCCGGCGTAGAGGCAGGCGTAGAACGCCTCGATGAAGGGAAGCCCCGCCGGATGAAGCAGCATCACCCGTTCGCCGTGCAGTCCCTCCTCGATCAGCCGCTCGGCCAGGGCGCGCGCGCGTAGATCGAGCTCGCGATAGCTCAAGCTCTCGGACGACGCGGGCGCGTTCGGAACGAAGCGGTAGGCGAGCGCATCGCCTTCCTCCTTCGCTCGCCGGCGGAGGAGATCGATCAACGTGGACTCGTCCGCGCGAAGCGGATGGTTCCGTGTGCTGGAGTATCGAGCGTCCACGCCCATTCCGGAGGAGAAGGTTCAAGTCGTGCACGAGAGCGGCGGAAACGGCGGGATAGTACACTGCAGCGTCGCCTCACGATTCGGATTCTGGAGGAGCGCGGGTGCAAGCTGATTCCGACCGATGGTGGCCCTTCGGCGCGCCCAGGGCCTCCGCGCGAGCGCGCGTGGTCGCGCTCCCCTTCGCGGGCGGTGGCGCCTCCGCCTTTCGCCCGCTTCGTCGTCGCCTCGAGCCGGAGATCGATCTCGCGCCCCTTCAGCTCCCCGGGCGCGAGGGCCGGATTCGCGAAGCGCCGTCGGCTCGCGTGGAGCCGCTGATCGAGCAGATCTTGAACGGCATCGGCGGGATCGAGGAGCCGTATGCGCTCTTCGGCTACAGCATGGGCGCGCTCCTCGCGTACGAGCTGGCGCTGGCCCTGCGTGCGGCGGGGCGAGGTTCTCCGCGCGTGCTCTTCGTGGCCGCCGCGCGTCCGCCGCATCGCCTCGATCGCTCCGCGCCGCTTCACGCGCTCGCGGACGAGCCTTTCATCGATGCCCTTCGCGCGATGAAGGGGACGCCGGAGGAGGTGCTCGCTCATCGCGAGCTGATGGAGCTGGTCCTGCCGACGCTGCGCGCCGACTTCGAGCTGTGCGAGACCTATGAGCACACGCCGCGCGAGCCGCTCGATTGCCCCATCGTCGCCTTCGGCGGACGCGAGGATCCGAACGTCCCGCCGGAGTTGCTCGACGCCTGGGGTGAGCGATCGCGTGTCGGCTCACGCGCGATCGTCTTCTCCGCCGGGCACTTCTTCCTCGACGCGGAAGAGAGCGCGATCGCGAGCGAGATGCGGCGGAGCCTGGGCCTCGATCCTTGAGCCGCTGGCGCGACGCGAACGAGGCGCCGCCGGCTCGCCGAATGGAGATGCCGCCACACTCGGACGAGGTCCATCTCTGGCGGATTCCGCTGGAGCAGAGCGCCGAATGCCTGGCCGCCCGCCGCGCGCTCCTGAGCGAGGAGGAACGCACGCGCCTCGAACGCTACCGATTTCCCGAGCTCAAGGAGCGCTTCGTCGCGCGACACGGCGCGCTTCGGACGATCCTCTCGCGCTACGTCGGCATCGAGCCGGTGGAGCTCCGCTTTCAACGCGGCGCCGAGGGCAAGCCGCGGCTCGACTCGCACGCCCCGCGAGTGCGCTTCAACCTGTCCGATTCGGAGGACCTGGCACTTCTCGCGGTCACGCTCGACCACGAGATCGGCGTCGATCTCGAAGCGCTTCGCCCGCTGCCGGAGCTCGAGAGCTTGGCGCGCGAGCACCTCGCGCCGCGCGAGCGCGAGGAGCTTCTCGCCTTGCCGGAATCGGAGCGTCTGGCCGCCTTCTTCCGCGCATGGACTCGAAAGGAGGCGTGGCTCAAGGCTCTCGGCTCGGGCCTCGCCCGCGAGCTCGACACCTTCGCCGTCACCCTTGCTCCGCGAGATCGCGCGCGACTCGTCGAGGTGAAGGACGCGCCGACGGAGTGCGCGCGGTGGTCGCTTCGTGCCTTCGTGCCCGCGCCCGGCTTCATCGGCGCCCTCGCGATCGAGCATCCGCGGCCTCGCGTTCGTCGCTTCGAATTCCCTTAGACTGCTCGAGGCGCCGCACGCCGCGGCCCGAACGGAGGAATGGATGAGGAACGCCGCACGACTGCTCTTGCTCGCTCTCTGCCTCTCGCTCTCGAGCGGCTGCGCGGTCGCTCGGACCGCGATCGCGATGACCCGCTCGGTCGATCGATTCGCGCCGCTCGCGGCCGATCCGCGCGTGAGGGTCGAGAGCGGCGCCGAGTCGAACGGCGAGATCCTCGCGCGCGCCCTGCCCGGCGCGATCGCCACGGTCGAACGGCAGCAGCTCCGCGCGTTCGACCGGCCGGTGACCATCTACGTCTGCGCACGCACGGAGACCGCGCGCCGAATGGGAGGCTCGAGCGGTCGCCCGGCCGGCTTTGTCCTCAATCGTCGCCTCTTCATCACGGCCAAGCCGGAGAACACGCCGGAGCGTCTGCCTCGCGTGCTGGCGCACGAGCTCTCGCACCTTCAGCTCGAGCAGCAGATCGGCTTCTGGAAGGCGGGGCGGCTCCCCGCTTGGTTCAAGGAAGGGCTCGCGACCTACGTTTCGGGCGGCGGCGGCGCGGAGGACGTGACCGACGCGGAGGCGCGAGCCGCGCTGCTCGAGGGGCGCAGCTTCCGGCCCGACGCGCGCCGCGGCGTCCTCGGGCAGAAGACCGCGCGTGACTTCGGGCTCCCGGCGCATCTCTTCTATCGAGAGGCGAGCCTCTTCCTCGCGTTCCTCCACGATCTGGATCCGGCGAGCTGGACGCGCTTCCTCCTCGCGGTCGAGGACGGTCAAGGGCTCGAGTCTGCCTGCCGCCGCGCATGGGGCATCGGCTTCGAGGAACAGTGGGCCGCGTTCCTCGTCTCGCTGCGCGACCCGCAGGCACTGCCGACGCGATGAAGCCGACCACCTCCGTGCCCGCCGACCGCGTGCGTTTGCTCAACGATGCGCCGCTTCATCCCGAGCGCGCTTACGTTCTCTACTGGATGACGAGCGCGAGGCGCTCCACCTACAGCTTCGCCCTCGATCACGCGCTCGATCTCGCGGAGGAGATGGCAAAACCGCTCGTGATCCTGGAGGCGCTTCGCGTCGGCTATCGATGGGCCTCCGATCGAATCCACCGCTTCGTGCTCCAAGGGATGGCGGAGAACGCGCGGCGCTTCGCGACGGCTCCGGTGACCTACCACGCGTACGTGGAGCCGACCGTCGATGCGGGGAAGGGACTGCTGCGCGCGCTCGGAGCGGACGCCTGCGCGGTCGTGACCGACGACTTTCCGAGCTTCATGCTCCCGCGCATGACCGCGGCCGCGGGGGCACAGATCGATGCGCGCCTCGAAGCGGTCGATGGAAACGGACTCCTGCCTCTCTCCGCGACGCCGCATGCCTTTCCGACCGCCTACGCCTTCCGTCGCTTCCTGCAGCGAGAGCTCGCGCCCCATCTCGCGCGCGTCCCGCGCGCGCGTCCCTTCGCGCGCCGCGACCTTCCGCGGCTCGTCGAGCTCCCCGCGTCGATCACTGCGCGATGGCCCCGCGCCACCGAAGCGCTCCTGTCCTCATCCGCGGCACTCGCGAGCTTGCCGATCGACCACAGTGTCCCGCCGGTCGAGGCCCTCGCGGGCGGATCGCGTGCAGCCGAAGCGGCGCTCGCCCGCTTTCTTCGCGAAGGACTCCCGCGCTACGAAGATCGGAACGATCCGAGCATCGAGGCGACGAGCGGCCTTTCGCCTTACCTCCACTTCGGGCAGATCAGCGCGCATCAGATCTTTCATGCGGTGATGACCGCGGAGGACTGGTCGCTCGATCGCGTGAATCCGTCGGTTCGCGGCAGCCGCGAAGGCTTCTGGGGCGTGAGCCGCCCTGCCGAGGGTTTCCTCGATCAGCTCCTTTCCTGGCGCGAGCTCGGCTACAACTTCGCTTGGCATCGGCCGCAAGACGAAGGCCGCTTCGAGTCGTTGCCCGAGTGGTCGCGCCGCACGCTGGCCGCGCATGCGGAAGACGCGCGCTCGCCGCGTTACGGCCTGGCGGAGCTCGAAGCCGCCGCCACCTACGATGAGCTCTGGAACGCCGCGCAGCGCCAGCTCGTGCTCGAAGGCCGGATCCATAACTATCTCCGCATGCTCTGGGGGAAGAAGGTGCTCGAGTGGGCCGCGAGCCCGAAGCAGGCGCTCGAGATTCTCCTCCACCTCAACAACAAGTACGCGCTCGACGGCCGCGATCCGAACTCCGAGAGCGGTATCTTCTGGACCTTCGGTCGCTACGATCGCCCATGGGGACCGGAGCGACCGATCTTCGGCACGGTGCGGTACATGTCCTCTGACAACACGCGCCGGAAGATGGACGTCAAGCCGTACCTCGCGCGTTATGGCCCGCGTGGCCTCTTCGATTCGTGATGCAGGAGGGCTCCAGGCGCGCCGCGAGCCCACGCTCCGCGCGCCGCTCCATGCTCGCATCGGGGGCGCCTTCCTCTTAGGATGCGCCGGGGCCAGGGGACCCGCACGACCGCTGCGCGGGGAAGAAGGAAAGGGATGCCCGAGCATAGAAGGAAGAGCAGGCTGCTCGCGCCGGTCGAGGCGGCCTTCGCATGGCATGGTCGCGAAGGCGCGTTCGAACGCCTCTCTCCGCCCTGGCTCGACGTGCGCGTCCTGTCGCGCAGCGGAGGAATTCACGACGGCGGCTCCGTCGAGTTTCGCGCCGGGCGGGGACCGTTCGGCTTTCGCTGGCGTGCGGTGCACGAGGGCTACCAGGAGAATCGGCAATTCGGAGACGTTGCGCGTCGAAGTCCCTTTCGCGTGTGGGAGCACCTGCATCGCTTCGAGCCCGACGATGCGAACGCGTGCTTTCTCGAGGACGTCGTGCAGTGGCAGCTCCCCGTCGGCCGTCTCGGCGCGCTGGCGGAGCCCTTCGTCGAGCGCGAGCTCGATCGGCTTTTCGAGTTTCGACATGAACGCACGCGCCACGATCTCTCCCGTGCTTCGGGCCGCGCGCCGCTCCGCGTCCTGATCAGCGGCGCATCGGGCCTGATCGGCCGGCAACTCTCCGCGTTCCTCTCCGCCGCCGGCAGCGAGGTCTGGACCTTGGTGCGTCGCCCACCGCGCACTCCGCGCGAGATCCGCTGGGATCCGATGGCGAGCGTGCTCGACCCGACCGAGCTTGAAGGTTTCGACGCGGTGATCCACCTCTCGGGCGAAGACATCGCGGGCGGTCGATGGACGCGCGCGCGACGACGCTTGATCTTGGAGAGCCGAACGCGAAGCACCCCACTGCTCGCCGGTCTGCTCGCGCGCTGCCAACAGAAGCCGCGCGTATTCGTCTGCGCGTCGGCCATCGGGTACTACGGCGATCGCGGCGAGGAGACGCTGACCGAGGAGAGCGGGCCCGGCACCGGCTTCCTGGCCGAGACCTGCGTGGCGTGGGAAACGGCCTCCTCCGCGGCGGAAGACGCCGGCATCCGTGTCGTGCGTGTTCGAACCGGAATCGTGCTCAGCGCGCAAGGCGGCGCGCTCCGAAAGATGCTGCCCGCTTGGAATCTCGGGCTCGGCGGCCCGGTCGGTTCGGGGCAGCAGCTTCTCTCCTGGATCGCGCTCGACGACCTCATCGGCATCTATCACTTCGTGCTCTACGCGGATCAGGTGGCCGGAGCCGTCAACGCCACCGCGCCGAAGCCGGAAACGAATGCCGATTACGCGGAGCTGCTCGCGGAAGTGCTCGAGCGTCCGTTTTGGGCGCGGGTGCCCGAGCAGGCGATCGAGCTTCTCTTTGGACAGATGGGCCGCGACCTGCTGCTGCGCGGCGCGCGTGTGCTGCCCGCGCGGCTGGAGGAGGCGGGCTTTCAGTTTCTCTGGCCGGAGCTCGAGGGGGCGCTTCGCTTCGAGCTGGGGAGGGCGGACCAGTCGTGAGCGTGATCT
>CAZZAH010000091.1:0-11530 GCA_964652115.1 uncultured bacterium
AGCATTCCCTGGCAGCCTGCATGCTGGGACGGGCATCGCGGTGCACGATGCACGCGCCACTTCACCCAGGTTGCGCTTCACCGGTCGCGGGGAAAACCGCGGAGCTTCGCTATCTCCGTTCGGGACGGTCGACTCACGCTGGTTGGCCGGTGTCGCATTCGAGGTGGCACTTCGGTTGCCCCTCCTCATCCAGCGACGGAAGCCTAGCACAGCGTGTTTCGCGCTTGTCAAGGCAAGCGCCATGGTCACGACGAAGGAGCGAAGCCTCGAAGCGAGGGCGCTTCTCCGAGGGAGAGGGAGGAGCAGGCATGGCAACGAGAGAGCAATACCTGGAGCTGCCGCAGAACGACCGCGAGCTCCGGCCGACCTATCTCTTCATGATGAAGTGCCTGCTCTACAGCCGCATGGAAACGGGTCTGGTCTCGAACAAGGACTACTACGACGAAGACGTGAACGTGTACATCGCGCACCTCTTGAACTCGTTCATGCACCCCGATTTTCTCGAGCGCTCGAAGCCCTACCTCTCGAAGTACGACACCGATGTGTTCTCGCGCCTCGCCCGCTCGAAGGATGCGCGCTTGAAGTACATGCTCTACAAGACCAACGCGGACTTCCTGCTCATCTCGCTCGGCATCTTCGACAATCCGGAGGCGAACCTCACGCCCGGCCACGCGTCGAACGGGCCGGAACGCTCGCGCCTCAAGCCGACCGAGGAGGCGTACATCGGCCGCGGCCGCACCTACTACCGCTTCGCCTACTCCTACTCGCAGCAGGTGCATGGCCGGCACACGCCGATCACTGAGGTGCTGGAGAAGCTCTCCGACGGATTCGACAAGTACACCAAGATCCTCGCCCACATGCGCGGCGAGTACCTCGATCTCCTCCGTCGACTGAGCCGCGGCGAGATCTATCACTTGGAGCGCGTGGTCAACGAGTCGCAGCGCGAGGAGACGATCAAGGCGAAGCAAGACCAGGTGCTCGACCTCTATCTCGAGTGGAAGAGCTCGCGCGACGAAACGCTGAAGGACCAGATGCGGCACCTGCTCGATGAGCTGCGCGAGATGAACTCCGAGCTCAACTTCGAGCTGCCCGAGGTCTAGTCGACTTGCCGCCGCGCGCGTGTCCGACGCGCGGCGTGTTCGTTACCTCTCACCGCCTTCGGGTGGCGAGCCGATCCGCGGGGGTTCCACCGACGGCGTCCGGCGAGGCGTCGCAGGGATCCCCGCACTCGTTTCCCCCAAAGAGCAAAGAGCAAGGAACGGAGGACCGCCGCTAGGGGTATGCTGGCGACATGCTCCCACCGCATCGTCGCTCCTCGGCGATCGCCCGCGTGATCGGGCGAAGCTTCCCCCTCTGCCTGATGCTCTGCGTATCTCTCCTACTGCATCTCTTCCCCGCGGCAGCGAATGCGCAGGAAGGGATGCAGGAGCCGCGTCCCATCCAGAAGCTCCGCGGCGCGCCCGAGTGGCCGCGTGATTTCGAAACCGGTCTTCGAGCCGCAGAGATGTTCGCGGATCAGTTCGGCGTGGTGGAGACCGATTCCCTGCTCCGCCGCGTCAACGAGATCGGCTACCGGATCGGCTACGCGACCGGTCACCCCGAGATCCTCCTCACCTTCCACATCCTCGATGTGCCGGAGCCGAATGCGTTCGCGCTTCCGGGCGGGTTCGTCTTCGTCACGCGCGGCATGCTCGACCTAGGCCTCACCGACTCGGAGATGGCGGGGCTCCTGGGCCACGAGTCGGCCCACGTGACCGAGCGTCACTTCGCTCGATCCGATCGCGTCAGCGGGGTCCTTTCGCTGATCCAAACCGCGGTGCTGGTCGCGGCGCTGATCGGCGTCAACTCCAGCTCGAGCGGCGGCTACGACCAGGACCCCGAAACGAATCGCTGGCGCGCGAGCTACGGTGGAAAGGACGCGGCGGTCCAGGCGACGAACGTCTTCGGCAGCCTCTTCCGAGAGCTCCTGGTTCGCGGTTACAGCCGCGGGCTGGAAATGGAAGCGGACGAGATCGGCCGCCACTACGCCTCACGCGCCGGCTACCCGATCGAGGGGAGCGCGCAGATGCTCGAGGCGCTCCACGAGCACATCTACGAGGATCAGGAGTACGGCTACTGGCGCACGCACCCCTACTTCACCGATCGCGTCGCGCGGGCTCGCGCCGCGGGGAGGGGCGAAGGAGCCACCCCGACCGACCACGACATCGCCGCCTACCGCGAGAGCATCTCGACCCGCCTCTCCGCCATCGCCAACTCGATCGAGGATCAGAAGCCGGCGATCTTCATCCATCGCTCGGCGCTCGAGGCCGATCCGAGCGGACCGTCGTCCTTCACGGTCGAGCATCGCTTGTTGCAGAAGCGGGCCGAGTGGGTGCGTCGAGAGAAGGATGTGCTTCGCGCGTACGGTCCGCTGATCGCCGATTACGACACCCTGCTCGCGCGCGCCGACAGCATGCCCTCCGAAAAGACCGGTGGAGACACGGTTCGCCGCATCCGTTCGGAACGAGAAGACCTCGCTTCGGAGAGGGATGGGATCGAAAAGGACAGCCGGAAGATCATCGGCCGGCCCGACGCCGGCACTCCTTTCCTCGAGCTCTTCCTCGAAAACTACCCACAGGCGCCCGACGCGCCGGCCATCCGCTATCGACTCGCCGAGCAGTATCGCTTGGCCGACCGCGCCGATGACGCCGCGATCCACCTCAATCGTCTCGTGCGGGAAAGCTGGGCCACGTCAGGCGACGACTCGCTGTCGATGTGGCGATCGCGCGGCGTGAGCTCACTCCACCTCGTGCTGCCGCAAACGAAGGAGCTCGTCACGGTGGAGAAGATCCTGATGACGACGCCGTCCGACTCGGTGAAGACCTGGGCGGAAGCGCAACTCGAGGCTCAGGCCGCCTCGCTCGATTCGCTCGAGCTGGGAAGCCGCTTCCTGGAACGCTATCCGGAGAGCCGGGTCGCGGGGACCGTCACCGCTCGAGTGGAAGAGCTCGCGATGAAGCGCTACTACCAGGGCCGCCTTTACGAGTCACTGCATCGGTTCCAGGAGGCGCTCGACGAATACAATCGCCTCCTGCTGCTCGCCGCGCATACGCAGGCGGCGACGCTCGCGCGCGAGGGGATCGATCGCGTGCAGACCCTCGCGGGGAAGTGACTCGCGAGAGTCGCGCCGGAGCGCGGCCCGCCGGCTGAATGCGCCGCGACTAGTGCACCTTGTAGTTCGGCGCTTCCTTCGTGATGGTGATGTCGTGCGGATGGCTCTCGCGCACGCCCGCCTCGGTCACGCGGATGAAGCGGGTCTCCTTCCGCAGTTGCTCGATGTTCTTGACCCCGCAATAGCCCATGCCGGCGCGTAGGCCCCCGATCAGCTGATAGACCACCGCCGCTAGGCTCCCCTTGAACGGCACGCGGCCTTCGATCCCTTCGGCCACGAGCTTGGTCGGACCGTCGCCGCTGCTCACGTCGCTCTGGAAGTAGCGATCGGAGCTCCCCTTCTGCATCGCGTCGATCGAGCCCATGCCGCGGTAGACCTTGTAGGAGCGGCCCTGGAACAGCACCGTCTCCCCCGGGCTCTCCTCCGTGCCGGCGAAGAGGTTGCCGATCATCACGGCCGAGCCGCCCGCCGCCATCGCCTTCGAGATGTCGCCCGAGTAGCGGATGCCGCCGTCGGCGATGATGCGGACGCCGCGCTTGTCGGCCTCCTCCGCGCAATCGCTCACCGCCGTGATCTGCGGGACGCCGATGCCGGCCACGATGCGCGTCGTGCAGATGGCACCCGGTCCCATCCCCACCTTCACCAGGTCGGCGCCCAGCTCGCAGAGCTCGCGCGTCGCTTCCTTGGTCGCGACGTTGCCGCAGATGATGTCGATGTCGACCAGGGTCTTCCTCAGGATGGCGAGGCACTCGAGCACGCGCTTCGAGTGGCCGTGCGCGCTGTCGAGCGCGAGGAGGTCGACTCCCTTGGCCGCGAGCTCCTGCGCGCGTTCGAGGAAGTCGGCCGAAATGCCGATCGCCGCTCCGACGCGCAGCCGACCCTTATCGTCCACGCAGGCGTCGGGGTACTGGATCTTCTTCAGGATGTCCTTCACCGTGATCAGGCCGCGGAGGTAGCCGGCGTCGTCGACCACCGGCAGCTTCTCGATCCGGTGCTGATGGAGGATCGCCTTCGCCTTCTCGAGCGTGGTGCCGACCGGTGCTGTGATCAGCTTGTCCTTGGTCATGATGCGCTCGATCGGAATCGACGGATCGTCGATGAAACGCAGATCGCGGTTGGTGAGGATGCCGACGAGCCGGCCGTTTTGCGTGATGGGGATGCCGGAGACCCGGTACTTCGCCATCACGTCGAGCGCCTCGCGCACCGAGAGATTGGGCGGGAGCGTGATCGGATCGGCGATCATGCCGCTCTCCGAACGCTTCACCTTGTCGACCTCGGCCGCCTGATCGGCGATCGAGAGATTCTTGTGCACGATGCCGATGCCGCCGGCCCTGGCGAGCGCGATCGCGAGGCGCGCCTCGGTCACCGTGTCCATCGCCGCCGAGACGAGCGGAATGCCGAGCGAGAGCCTTCGCGTGAGCTGCACGCGCACGTCGACCTCGGACGGCAGGATCTCCGAGCGCGCGGGCACGAGCAAAACGTCATCGAAGGTGAGGCCCAGGCCGATCAGTCGGTTCTCCATCTTCGCTCCTTCCGCCGCTTGAGAGCGCGAGGCGTATGCGAGAGAGGCCGGAGTCGCCCCCCGGCCTCTCAACCGCGTCAATCCAAGCCTGTCCGAGGCGACATCACTTCCCGGATGCCCCCGACGTCAGTCGAATCTTCTGGTTGTCCTTCCGCTCCCACAGGATGCCTTCGTAAGGCGAGAAGTGGTAGTGCAGCCCGAGTCGGAAGCCCAAGAAGGAATGGTTCACGTCGTAGAGCTGGGAGTAGCGATCAGCGCCCGTAAAGACGAAGTGATTCTGAAGCTGTCCGGTCACGGTGACGTGGCTGGTCACCCGGCGCTCGAGCTCGCTGCCGATGTAGACACCCGGGACGAAGCCTCGATAGAAGCGTTGGGTTTCTGGATCCCGCAGGCTCTCACCCTTGAATTTGTAATTGTAGCGATACATGCCGACGCCGCCGCCGGCCCGCCAGACCGCTCCCTTCCACACGCTGAGTGAGCGCATGGCGCCGATCGTTCCGAAGTTGAAGGTGGCGACGGTGTCGCCGCGATCCTTGAAGGAATTCCAGCCCATCCCGAACTCGCCCAGTCCGGTCCACTTGTCGCTGAAGCGATAGCGAAAGGCGGCTTGAAGGAGCGGCCGCATCTGGGCGCCCTTGGCGAGGTCACCACCGAAGATGCGCATGCCGCCCAAGGTGGCGCCGTACGAGCTGAATCCGTTCAAGGTACCGAAGGCCTTCTTCGCCTCGACCTTGTCCTCGCGGACCACGATGTCGGTGGCGCTCGTCGGCGATGATTCCTGCGCGGCGGCCGTGCTTACAAAAGAACTGCGTGGCAGGGAGGCGGTCGCGAAGAGGAGAGCTCCCAGAAGGAATGCCCACGCGCCCCGCGAATGATGGGCGCGGCTTCCAGTGCGAACCATGTCTATTCCCTCGAGTCTTGCGGTGAGGATAGTTCCCCAAAGAACCCCGGCTTGGGGGCGCAGTCTAGTCGAGCGATCCAGCTTGGTCAAGAAAGCGGCCCGGTTCGCGAGCCGCGCGTCGAAGACATCTCACCGCTTGACACCCGCGTCCGCGCTTGTCGAAGATACGCGCTCGTTCCAAGCCGTGGCGGCGTAGCTCAGCTGGTAGAGCGAGTGAATCATAATCACCAGGTCCGGGGTTCGAGTCCCTGCGCCGCCACACCTTTCCCGATCCCTCGCGCAACCTCCAGGTCTCGCCCGATGCTCCTTCCGGACCGCTTTCCGGCGTCTCGCGCCGACTTTCGCCTGCGGGCTCGCTTCCGCCGTGACCTGAAACCGGCCCTGCTCGATTCGGGCAGCCATCTCTTGGTCGCCGTGTCGGGAGGCGGTGATTCGATCGCACTGCTCGCCCTGATTGCCCTGGAGGCGCGGCGGCGTCACTTCCTCGTTACGGTCGGCCATGTCGATCACGCGCTCCGTCCCGGCTCCGAAATCGATGGGGCCTTCGTCGAGGCGACGGCGGGCAAGCTCGGCCTCGCGTGTCGCGTCGTTCGGTTGACAGCCTCGCCGCCGGCGGGAGAGTCGATCGAGGCCTGGGCTCGGCGAGAGCGACGTCGCGAGCTCCGGGCGATGGCGCGAGAGATCGACGCGCGGTGGATCCTGCTTGGGCACACGCGCGACGACCAGGCGGAAACGGTGCTGCTCAATCTTCTGCGCGGAAGCGGGCTCCGCGGCCTCACCGGAATGCGCGCCATGCGGGCGCCGATCCTCCGACCCTTGCTCGACGTGAGCCGCGGCGAGCTTCGCGCGTTCCTCGCGCGCCATCACCTCGAGTTTCGCGAGGACCCGAGCAACCTCGACCTACGCTTTCGCCGCAATCGAGTGCGGCGGGAGCTGCTCCCCTTCATCGAGGCCGGGATCGAGCCGGCGGCGACCAGGCTCCTCGCGCGAACCGCGGCGGGCTTGCTCCCGATCCGCCGAATGCTGGAGCGCCAGGTGCGCCGCGCCTGGAGGAGCCTCGGGCCGGAGGCCTCGGCCGACGGGATCCGCCTTGAACGCGCCCGACTCGCCTCCTATGATCGGGTCGTGATCGAGGGCTGCCTGCTCCTTGGCATCGAGCGGCTTACAGGTTCGGCGCAGGACGTCAAACACAGCCATCTGTGTTCCCTCACGGACGCGGCGCTCGCGGGGCGACCGGCTAGCTTTCAACTTCCGCACGGCGTCAAGATCGAGGTCGACGCGGCGGAGGTCCGTTTTCGTCGCAAGCTCGGGCCCTTAGGAGCGACAGGATGATGCACCTCAACGCGGGGGACCGGGTCCGCCTCTCCGGCGCCGGCCTTCGAGTCGTCTTGAGCGAAGACGACGTCCAAGCACGAGTGCGCGAGATCGGTGCGAGCCTGCGCCAGCGCATCGGCGACGGAAACCCAGTTTTCATCGGACTTTTGACCGGCGGATTCGTATTCTTGTCCGATCTCGTGCGGGCGTTCGACGCGCCGCACGAGATCGATTTCTTGAAAGTGTCGCGCTATGACCCGAGGCAGCGCGACCCCAGCGCGGTTCGAGTCGTCCACGACCTGCGCGCGGCCATCCAAGGTCGGAACGTGGTGGTCGTGGAAGGCATCCGAGCCAAGGGAACGAAGATCCAGTACGTCGATCGGTTCCTGCGCCTGCATCAGCCGGCCAGGATCGAGTACTGCGCGATGGTTCAACCAGCCGGAGCACATCTCGAAGTGCCGCTCGACGAGGCCGGGGTTTCGATCGATAACGAGTATGTGGTGGGGTATGGCCTCGACTGGGACGAACATCACCGCAACCTGCCCTTCATCGGGGCATTGGAGACGGGAGCCGGCGGATCGCCGACCACCTCATGAGGAATCGAATGAAGCCTGAAATGCCGATGAGCTTTTTCCGCGACGGCGGCCCTCCTCCGCCGCCGAATCAGGATCCGGGAAACCGTGGACCCAAGCGCCCGCAACCCGGCATGCCGATGCGGCAATTCCGCACCATCACCTTCTGGCTGCTGCTCGGCCTGGTACTGATCGTGGTAGTGAACTACTACAACCTCTATCGAGCGAACGAGCAGGAGGTCTCCTACTCCGAGCTCTGGCAGCAGGTGAAGCAGTCGAACGTGAAGGAGGTCACCGTCGTGGGCCGCGAGGTGCACGGCGAGTTCGGGACGGAGATGCCCGCCGACATGGCGCAGCGTCGTCCCGCCTTCAAACGCTTCAAGGCGTACCTGCCGGCCGAGGATCCGGATCTCGCGCAGAAGCTCTGGACCGAAAGCCCGGCCATCGTCATCAAGTCGCGGCCGACCACGACTCCTTGGTTCAATCTCGTCTTCTCGTGGTGGATTCCGCTCATCGCGATCGTCTTCCTTTGGGTCTTCTTCATTCGACAGATGCAGCAGGGAGGCTCGGCCGCGCTCAAGTTCGGCAAGTCGCGCGCGCGCATCCTGAACGAGAACCAGGTGAAGGTGACCTTCCGCGATGTCGCGGGCGCGGATGAAGCGAAGGAAGAGCTGCAGGAGATCATCGAGTTCCTCCGCGATCCGAAGAAGTTTCAGGGGCTGGGCGGCCGCATTCCGAAGGGTGCGCTCCTGCTCGGTCCTCCCGGCACCGGCAAGACGCTTCTCGCGAAGGCGGTGGCCGGTGAGGCGGGCGTCCCCTTCTTCTCCATGAGCGGCTCGGACTTCGTCGAGATGTTCGTCGGCGTCGGCGCCTCACGCGTCCGTGACCTCTTCGAGCAGGGAAAGAAGAATGCGCCCTGCATCATCTTCATCGACGAGATCGACGCGGTCGGCCGTCATCGTGGCGCCGGCCTGGGCGGCGGACATGACGAGCGCGAGCAGACGCTCAATCAGCTTCTGGTCGAGATGGACGGCTTCGAGTCGAACGAGGGCGTGATCCTGATCGCGGCCACCAACCGGCCCGACGTGCTCGATCCGGCGTTGCTTCGGCCGGGCCGTTTCGATCGTCAGATCGTGGTCGATCTGCCCGACGCGCGCGGACGCGAGGCGATCCTCCGCATCCACGGCCGGAACAAGCCGCTCAACAAGGACGTCGACGTCTCGGTCCTCGCGCGCGGTACACCCGGCCTGGCCGGCGCGGACCTCGCGAACCTGATGAACGAGGCCGCCCTCCTCGCCGCCCGAAAGAACAAGAAGGAGATCCACATGAGGGATCTCGAGGAGGCGAAGGACAAGGTGATGATGGGGACGGAGCGAAAGTCGATGCTCCTCTCCGAGGAAGAGAAGAAGACGACCGCGTACCACGAGTCAGGGCACGCTCTGGTCGGTTGGCTCCAACCGGACGCGGACCCGATTCACAAGGTGACCGTGATCCCGCGTGGTCGCGCGCTCGGCGTGACGCACTTCCTGCCCGAGGGCGATCGCTACACGCGCGCGAAGGAGTTCTATCTCGCGGCGATGGCGGTGGCGATGGGCGGACGCGCGGCGGAAGAGCTCATCTTCGGACGCATCACGACCGGCGCGGCGAACGACATTCAGCACGCCACCCAGATCGCGCGAAAGATGGTCTGCGAGTGGGGCATGAGTGAGCGCTTGGGTCCCCTCATGTTCGGGCAGCGCGAGGAGATGATCTTCTTAGGCCGCGAGATCTCGCAGCGGAAGGATTACTCGGAGCGCACCGCGGAAACGATCGACGAAGAGGTCTACGCTCTGGTCAACGGCGCCTACGAGAAGGCGAAGCGCCTGCTGACCGAGAACATGGACAAGCTCCACGCGATCGCGCAGAACCTGCTCGAGCGGGAGATCCTCGACCGCGAGGAGATCAACCGGATCCTGCGTGGAGAGACGCTCGAGCCGCTGCCGCCGCCCGCGGGGCCGACCAGCGGACCGACGCCGACCGCGACCGCGCCGGCGACGGAAGGCGAGTCGCGGGTGTCGGGCATCATGCGCCCGCCGCTTCCGGGCTCGGCTCCGGCGTAGAGCATGGCCTTCCCCGCGCCGCGCGCGGCCCACGTCTGGAAGGCGGGCCGCTTCGAGCTGGCGTTGGGAGGGCGCACATTGGTCGCAGGGATCTTGAACTGCACCCCCGATTCGTTCAGCGACGGGGGTGCTTTCTTTTCCCCGGCCGAAGCGCTGCGCCGCTTCGAGGAGATGGCGGAGGAGGGCGCTGACCTGATCGACGTCGGCGGCGAGAGCACACGCCCCGGCGCGGCGATGGTCGAGATCGAGGAGGAGTGGCGGCGGATCGCGCCGGTGATGGCGCTGGCGAAGGCGAGCGCGCTTCCCATCTCGGTCGACACGCGAAAGGCGGAGATCGCGCGCCGTGCGCTCGATCTTGGGGCGGCGATCGTAAACGATGTCTCGGCGCTTCGCCATGACCCCGCGATGCACGGCCTACTCCGCGGCTCCGACGCGGGTGTCGTCCTCATGCACATGAAGGGAGAGCCCGCGACGATGCAGGACGCGCCGCGCTACGGCGATGTCGTGTCCGAGGTCGCCGCGTTCTTGCGGGATGCGGCCTCGCGCGCTGAGGCCGGGGGCATCACGCGCGAACGCATCGTGATCGATCCCGGAATCGGGTTCGGCAAGACCGCCGGGCAAAGCTTCGAGCTCTTGCGCCGAACGCCGGAGCTCGTGGCGCTCGGGTATCCGGTTCTGATCGGCGCCTCGCGAAAGCGATTCCTCGGCAACCTGCTCGATCTGCCGGTCGGAAAGCGGCTCGAGCCTTCGCTCGCGGCACATGTCGCGGCGGCACTCGGCGGCGCGCACATCGTCCGCGCGCACGACGTCGCCGCCACCCTGCGGGCGGTGCGTGTCGCCGACGCGATCCGAGACGGCGACATCTCGACCGGCTCGCGAGAAGACGACCGCGCCGAAAGGTTGCGCCGCACTCGAGAAGTGAGTTAGGGATCGAACGCGCCGTGCGACAATCGGCGCGGCCACCGCACGACGTCGCTCGCCTGAGAGGTCTCGATGCCCGATTTCTGGAGCCCTGAGCTCGCTTGGATACGCGAGATCGCGGACGTCCTCATCGTGGCGTTCCTCTTCTATCACCTCTTCCTGTTGGTGCGAGGGACGCGCGCGGCGCAGATGTTCCTCGGGCTCGTCATTCTGCTCGTGCTCTCGGCGTTGGCCGAGGTGCTCCACCTGACCGCGCTCAACTGGCTCCTCACCTCGCTCAAGACGGTCTGGGTGGTCGGCTTCCTCATCCTCTTCCAGCCCGAGCTTCGGAAGGGTCTATCCCAGATCGGCTACACCAGGATCTTCCACCGGCTGCTTCACCTGCAGGAGACCTCGCAGCTCTCCGAGATCGAGGACGCGCTCGCCCACCTCGCGCGAAAGGGACAGGGCGCCATCCTGGTGATCGAACGGAACGACTCGCTTCGCTCTTACGCCGAGACCGGCACCCTGATGGAAGCGAACCTCTCGGCGGAGCTGCTCGAAACGATCTTCACTCCACCGTCGCCTTTGCACGATGGCGCGGTGGTGGTGCGCGGCAACGTCGTGGTCGCGGCCGGCTGCATCCTTCCCCTCTCGCAGAATCAGAACCTCGAGCGCTCGCTCGGCACGCGCCACCGCGCGGCCATCGGCATCAGCGAGGAGACCGACGCTCTGGCCATCGCGGTGTCGGAGGAGACGCGGCAGATCTCGATCGCCGACGGCGGCAAGCTGGTGAGGAACATCGACCCGACCTCGCTCAAGGGGATCCTCTCGCAATTCGGTCCCGGCCGCGAAGAGCGCGAGGACCGCGAGGAGGAGGAGGAGCCGGAAGCGCCGGAGACGCCCGTCCGCGCGCCGGGCGCTGCGCGCGCGCCGAGCCCCGCGCACTTCGAGGATGTCGATACCGGGACGTGATCGTTACCCGAGCGGGCTCCTTTCCCATCCACTCGATTGGGGGTAGGCTCTTCTCGGCTCGTCCACCCGGCGATTCCCGTTTCCGCAGCCTCGGCT
>CAZZAH010000092.1:0-11505 GCA_964652115.1 uncultured bacterium
GCGAGGTCGTCGCTCGATCGCGGGGCTTCTGAGGCGCCGCTCCTGCTGAAACGGCAGAAGAGCCCGTCCGCGCGGTCGCCGAAGAGAGGCGCGCCCTCCGATCGTGTTCCTTGGCGGCGCGCCGTCCCCGCGATCGAGCGACGACCTCGCCCGGCCTAAGCCTCGTCGATTGGAGGAATGACCCAGCCTGGCTTGCGCTTCTCCATGAAGGCAGACAGCCCCTCGCGGCCTTCGGGCGCCGCGCGGAGGGCCGCGATCCACTGCGCCGTCTCCTCGAAGATCGACGCTTCCTCCTCGTGCTCCTCTTCAGTGTGATCGTGCTCGGGGTCATCGCAGTCGTGACCTTCGCCGAGATTGCGCTCGAGCTCGATCTGAAGCGGAAGGCTCACGCTCACCATCTCGACCAGCTTTTTCGCGGCGCGAGACGCCGAGGGCGCCGCCGCGAGCAGGAGCTTGATCGTCGATTGCACCGAATCCGCCAGAGCGTCGACCGGCACGACACGATTGACCAGGCCCATGCGAAGCGCTTGGTCGGCGTCGAAGCGTTCGCCGGTGGGGAACCACGCGCGGCCGTTCGCCGCGCCGATCCGGTCGAGCACGAAAGGGGAGATGACCGCGGGCAGAATGCCGAGCTGCACTTCGGTGAAGCCGAAGCGGCAGTTGTCGGCCGCGATGGCGAAGTCGCAAGCCGCGACCAGTCCCGCGCCGCCGCCGAGCGCCGCGCCCTGCACCCGCGCGATGGTGTAGACCGGGCAGGAGCGGATCGCTTGAAAGAGGCGCGACACGCGGCGCGCGTCGGCCAGGTTCTCTTCCGGCGTCTTCTTCGCCAGACGCTCCATGTACTCGATGTCGGCGCCGGCGCAGAAGGAAGGGCCCTCGCCGGTCAGGAGCACGCCGCGCGGCACGCCCGGGGTGTCGTAGGCGGTGGTGGTGTCCTTCCCGCCGTTGGTCGGGATCCAGAACGACTCGCCCTCGTGCTCCGCCGCCTCCACCGTTCGCGTGATCTCCTCGAAGGCTTCGGTCAAGAGCTCGATCAGCTCCTCGTTGAGCGCGTTGTGTACCTCCGCGCGATTCATGCGCAGCTCGCGGATGGCGCCGTGATCACGAACCAAAACCAGGGGACTTGCCACGAAGGACCTCCTACATCCGAAAGACGGGGAAGCGAGTCGTTTCGATGGGTGCGTTGAGCGCGGCCGAGAAGGCGAGGGCGAGCGCAGCGCGCGTCTCGCCCGGTTCCAGGATGCCGTCGTCCCACAGGCGAGCGCTCGAATAGTACGGGTGCCCCTCGCGTTCATACTTCTCGAGGATCGGGCGCCTGATCGCCTCCTCCTCTTCGGGCGAGAGGGTCTTGCCCTTCGCTTCGAGCTGCTCGCGCTTGACCGTCACGAGGACGGAGGCGGCCTGCTCGCCGCCCATGACGGAGATGCGCGCGTTGGGCCACACGAAGAGGAAGCGCGGCGCATACGCGCGCCCGCACATGCCGTAGTTGCCCGCGCCGAAGGAGCCGCCGACGATCACCGTGATCTTGGGTACCGCGGCCGTCGCCACCGCCTGCACCAGCTTGGCGCCGTCCTTCGCGATTCCGCCCGCCTCGTAACGCCGGCCGACCATGAAGCCGGTGATGTTCTGCAGAAAGAGGAGCGGGATGCCGCGCTGACAGCAGAGCTCGATGAAGTGCGCTCCCTTGACCGCGCTCTCGCTGAAGAGGATTCCGTTATTGGCCACGATGCCGATCGGATAGCCGTGAAGCCGCGCGAAGCCGGTCACGAGCGTCGTCCCGTAGAGCGCCTTGAACTCGTGGAAGCGGCTGCCGTCGACCAGGCGCGCGATCACCTCACGAATGTCGAAGGTGGTCTTCAGGTCGCGGGGGAGAAGTCCGTAGAGCTCCTCCGGGTCGTGAAGCGGATCCTCGGGCGCGCGCAGATCCATCTCGACGCGCTTTGTCCGATTGAGGTTCGACACGATGCTTCGCGTGATGAGGAGTGCCTCGGGATCGTCGTGCGCGTAGTGATCGGTCACCCCGCTCGTCCGGCAGTGGACGTCGGCGCCGCCGAGATCTTCCGCGCTCACCTCCTCGCCGGTCGCCGCCTTCACCAAGGGCGGACCGCCGAGGAAGATGGTGCCGTTCCCCTTCACGATCACCGATTCATCGGACATGGCGGGCACGTAGGCGCCGCCGGCGGTGCAGGAGCCCATGACCGAAGCGATCTGCGGGATGCCGCGCGAGGAGAGCTGGGCCTGGTTGTAGAAGATCCGCCCGAAGTGGCGCTGATCGGGGAAGACCTCGCTCTGCAGCGGCAAGAACGCGCCGCCCGAATCGACCAGGTAGATGCAGGGGAGATGATTCTCGAGCGCGATCTCCTGCGCGCGGATGTGCTTCGCGACGGTGAGCGGGTGGTAGGTGCCCCCCTTCACGGTGGCGTCGTTCGCGATCACCATGCACTCGATCCCGTCGACCCGGCCGATGCCGGTCACGATGCCGGCGGAGGGCACCTCGTCTTCGTAGACCTCGTGCGCGGCGAGCGGCATCAGCTCGAGGAAGGGACTGTCCCGATCGAGCAACTGGTCGACCCGATCGCGGACGAAGAGCTTGCCGCGCTCCTCGTGCTTCCGTCGCGCGTCGGGCGAGCCGCCGGCGCGAACGCGCGCGAGCTTCGCCCGGAGATCGTCGCGGAGGGCGAGATGATGCGCGCGATTGCGTTCGAAGTCAGGGTCGCCGGGGTCGATGTGCGTGGGCAGGGCTTCCATCCGTTCGCTTTCGTTTGAAAGTGGGCGTTGGTCGAGAGAGCGCCTTCATCGAGAGAGCTTTCCCTACGCGCGTCGCGGCGCAGGATGGTGGAGTCTAGCCAAGCGGAGCCGAACGGCACAACGGGCGCGCGTTACCAATCCATCCTCCTTCGAGCCGGCGAGCGGAGCGGCGCTCGACTCCGCGCCGCCCGCGCTCGAGCGCTCAGCGAAGGAAGACGATGAAGTCGATCAGGGCCGGCTCGTGGCCTTCGCGGCGAAGCCAGGCGTTGATCTGGCCGCGGTGATATTGCGCGTGCAGGAAGACGTGCGCGAGGATGTCGCTCACGCGATTCCGGTAGGCGACCCCCTTCGAGTTGACGTAGGCGACCATGCGCTCCGGCTCGGCCTCGACGCGCTCGCGAAGATCGCGCCAGAGCGCGCTCGCCTCCGCCGCCAACGCGGCGGTCGCGGCGAGACCGACCTCGGGCTGCACCGGAACGCGTGAAGCGCGGCCCATGATGCGATCCTGCCAGAGAAGATGCGCGGCGGCGATGTGCGCGAGCAAACGAACCGGCGGGCCTTCGTCGATGCCGAGCGCGGTCATGCGCTCGACCAGTCGATCATTCGCCCAGGCGTCATGCTCGATCTTGAGCTCTAGGTCGTCCATCTCGTCTCCCTTCGCGCTGGGTGCGGGGGTTGGCCTCAGTCTACTCTCTCCGAACCGAGTTTCGAGCAGGGTCAAGATGGGCCGGGCCCGTCGTGGAGGACGGAATGGAGTTGCCGCCGTTTGATCGGTTGGAATCGCTCGACGAAGGCGCTCTGGCGGAGCTGAGGCGGCGCCTCGATGCCTCCGGCTATGCGCAGGGGGTCATCGATCGCGCGGAGACGAGCGCGCCGAGCCTGTTCCATCCGCTGCGCTTGCCCTTCGTGCGCTGGTCGCTTCGAAGGATGCAGGGCGCGGACGCGCTCCTCGCGCGAGTGCTCGCCTATGACGACAGCGCGCCCTGGGCCTCGCTGGTCGACGCACTCGGGGCCGATCTCTCGGCCACGCTCCTCGAGGCGGGGCTCTTCGCGCGCGAAGGGGATTTGGCCCGCGCGCTCTTTCGTCTCGCGCCGGAGCGCGGGCTTTGGATCCTCTCCGATCAGGATCTCGGAGGTGATTGCGTCATCGGCCCCGGGGCGACGACTTTGATTCTCGAGCGCCTGGTGCCGGAGTCCTTCACCGGTCGTGCGCTCGACCTCGGATGTGGATCGGGGGTCCTCGCGCTCCTGCTCGCACAGGCCGGCGGCGAGGTCATCGCGACCGACATCAACGAGCGCGCCGCGCGGATGACGAGGTGGAGCGCTCGCCTCAATCAACTGACGGTCGACGTGCGGGTGGGCGATCTCTTCGCGCCGGTCGAGGGCGAGCGATTCGATCTGATCCTCTCGCAGCCTCCCTTCATCGCATTGCCCGACGGCATCGACGCGGTCACCTACATGCATGGCGGGCGGCGCGGCGACGAGCTCGCGCTCCGCATCGCGGCGGAGCTCCCGCGCTTCCTCGCCGATGAGGGACAGGCGGCGCTGCTCTTTGACACCCCCGAGCTCGCGGGGACGAGCCTCGAGCGCGAGCTTCGAGAACGTCTCGGGGGCACAAGCGTTGGACAGCTCACGCTCCTCGCACCAGGGCCGCACCCGGATCACCTCGCCCTCGCCTACGCCTTCAGCGCGGGGCAGAGCTTCTCGCCCGAGGTGGAGGCGCTCGCGCTTCGCTATCGCGATCACATCGAATCGCTCGGCGCTCGTCGCTTTCACCGCGCGCTCTTCCTCTTGCATGGGGCGGTGCGTGGCATCGCGATGCAGCTTCAGGTGCGCGGGCTTCCCGACGCCGCGGTTCTCGCGCGATTGTGGCGGAGCGTGGCGATCTCGGCCGCGGCGGAGGAGGAGCTGCTCAAGGCGCGCCTTCGCCCGGTGCCGGAAGCACATTGGCTCGAGACGCGCACGCGGCCCGATCTCGAGCTCGATCCGAGTTGCCAGATTCGCTTCGACTCAGGTTGGTACGCGCGCGACCTCGAGGTCCCCTTCACCACCGTGGTGCTTCTCGCTGCGCTCGCGCGGAGCGATCGGCTCTCCGACGCGGTCGCGCGTTACGAGTCGGAGATCGGCGCCGCGCCGGGGGAGGCACGAGTCGAGCTGCTTCGCTTCGTGCGTGACGGGCTTCGTCGCGGCGTGCTTGAGGTATCGTGACCGAGGCCGCCTCGCTCGGGGACGCCGCTCCACCGTGGGACGCGCGCAATCTGCCGGAGATGATCGATCGCGCGGCCGCCTGCTACGGCGATCGTCCCGCGTTCTTCACGCGGGATCGTGAAGGAATGTTTCGCTGCCTCTCGTACCGCGAGCTCCGCGATCGGGCGATCGCCCTCGCCACCGCGCTGATCGAGCTTGGTCTCGCGCCGAGGGAAAGGGTCGCGCTTCTCTCCGACAATCGGCTCGAGTGGATGGTCGCGAATCTCGCCATTCAGTACTGCGGCGCGATCGACGTCCCGCGCGGAAGCGAGGTGACGTTACCTGAGCTCAAGCACATCGTCCCGCACTCGGACGCGCGGTTCGCCTTCGTCGAGAACGCCGCGATGCTCTCGATGCTGGAACGAGCCGAGCTGCGCGGCTCGCTCCGCATCGTCTTGTTGGAAGGTGCGGCGCCCGGTTGCATGGAGGTCGCGGCACTCCTTGCCCGCGGCAGTGAGCTTCGCGCGGCGGGGGATCGCGCGGTCGAGGCGCGCGCGGACGCGATCGACGGCGAGGATCTCTTCACGCTGATCTACACCTCGGGCACGACCGGCACGCCCAAGGGGGTGATGCTGACGCAGGCGAACATCCTGTCCCAGGTGAGGAACATCCCGCTCACGGTCGGAACGGAGGACCGCGTCCTTTCGGTGCTTCCGATCTGGCACTCCTACGAGCGGATGTTCGAGATGGTCTGCCTGAGCCGCGGCGCCGCCACCTACTACGGCAAGGTGCGCACGCTGGCCGAGGACTTTCGGTTGGTCAAGCCGACCTTCATGGCGTCGGCGCCGCGGCTGTGGGAGAGCGTCCACGCCCGGCTCGAGCACCGCATCCGCGCGGGCGGCGCCCTCGAGCGCGCGCTCTTTCGCGCGGCGCACTTCGTTTCGCGGCAGTGGCGCGGCTCGCTCGACTTTCTCCTCGGCCGCAGCGAGGACCAGAAGGGACGCGGTCCGCTCGAATCGCTTCTCCGCGGCGCCGGGCATCTTGTTCGCATGCTGGTCTTCGTCGCGCCCGGGCTCTGCCTCGACGCGCTGGTGCTCCGCAAGCTGCGAATGGTCGCCGGCGGAGCGCTTCGCGGAACCATCTCGGGCGGAGGCGCTCTGCCTCGTCACATCGATGAGTTCTTGAACTATGCCGGGATTCCGCTGCTCGAAGGCTACGGCCTGACCGAGACCTGTCCGGTGGTCGCGTTTCGCACCTGGACCAAGCCGGTGATCGGCACCGTCGGACCGCTCTACCCGAACACCGAGGTCCGCATCGTCGATCTGAACGACGGCCGCGTGCTCTATCCGGATCGCGGAGCGCGCGGGAATGGTCGCGGCCTGCGCGGCGAGATTCAGGTCCGTGGTCCGCAGGTGATGCGTGGCTATTACAAGGACCCCGAGGGCACGGCGCGCGTGCTGGTCGACGGCTGGTTCCGCACCGGCGACATCGGCCTCATGACCTGGAACGATTGCCTGAAGATCGTCGGTCGTTCGAAGGACACGATCGTGCTTCGAAGCGGCGAGAACGTGGAGCCGGGGCCGATCGAGGCCGCGCTTCTTCACTCGGAGTTGATCGCGCAGTGCATGGTCGTCGGGCAAGACCAGAAGCATCTCGGGCTCCTGGTCGTGCCGGGGCCGGACGCGGATCGTCGCGCGATCGAAGACGAGGTCGCACGCATCATCTCGCCCGCCGCCGGTTGGAAGAGCTTCGAGCGCATCGTCGGGATCGAACTCCTGCCGAAACCGTTCGAGGTGGGAGACGAGCTGACCGCGACCTACAAGATCCGGAGACACCACGTGGCCGAGAAGTACGCCGTGCTCATCGCGCGTCTCTTCGCGGGCGGTGAGCGCGGCTAGAGCTCGTCGTGGCGGGTCTTACCTTAGCCAGAGGATGCGCCGGGTCTCCTTGTCCCGCCCCGACTCGAGGCGCGCGAAGTAGACGCCGCCCGGCACGATCCGTCCGCGCGCGTCGTCGCCCGACCAACGCAGGACACCGCCGCCCGGCGCGGCGTCCGCGATCGACCAGCGGCGCAGCAATCGTCCGGTCACATCGAGGATCGTGAGCTCTACCGCCCCGCGTCGCGGGAGGTAGTAGCGCAGCGTGACCTCGCCTCGCGCCGGAGTCGGATAGGGCGAGAAGAAGATCCCGGAAAGCGCGCCGGGCGATTCGACCGAGATCGGTCCGAGGGGATAGGGCTCGTCCTCGGCGGTCACGCCGATCACGCGGTACTGGTAACCAGCCTCCGGCCGCACGTCGAGATCGTCGAAGCGGAAGGGACCTTCGCCCGAGCTCGGCCGGTCGGCGTTGATCGCCTGGAATTCCGGCTCGCCGATCGCGAGGACCGGCGCGCGCTCGATGTCGAAGTGATCGAAGAGCCCGGGCTGTGATTGCCACTCCACGCGAATGCGTCCCACCTCGCCGGTCGCTTGAAGGTCGGCCAACGTGATCGGCGCGTTTGCCGCGCACTCGCCGGGGATGACCGCGATCGCTTCGTCCGACGCGAGGAGCAGGTGATCTTCCGCCGCCGCGACCTGGGTTCCGCCGTGAGTCAGGTTGCCCGCGCGAATCGGGTGCGTCGGATCGGAGAGATCGAGCAGCGTGACGCCGCTCCCGGCGCTCGAGAGATAGACGTAAGGCGGAGCGCTCGCGATCTGGTCGACGGCGGAGGGCAGCAGCAGACTCCACATCGCGCGCGGCGCCGACCGATCCGCGAGGTCGATCAGCTCGAGCGTGGTCGGCCCGGCGTCGACCTCGCGATGCGCGTAAAGCAGCCGGTCGGTGCCGTGAAGCGCGATGGTCCCGATCCGGTCACCCTGCGGGATCGACGCGACGACCCTCGGCTCCCCAGGGCTCGACCAATCCAAGAGCTCGATCATGCCCGACTCGAGCGCAATGACGAGCCCGCCCGGCGCGGCGATCAACTGCAACGCCGGTGGGGCCGCCTGTCGAAAGCCGCGGCGAACGGGCGCGGCCGGATCGGAGATGTCGTAGAGCCACTGCTCTTGGCCCTGCGCCACCACGACGCGGTCTCCCCAGAGCGAGATCAACCTAAAGGATCCGGTGCCGCGCGAGAGCACGACGGGAGAGAGGTAATTCCTGAAGTCGATCGTGACCAGCCCCTCGGATTGCGTGGCGACGAAGGCATAGGGAGGACGAAGTGCCACGCCGGTTGGTTCGGTTAATTCATCGCACCAGGTCTGACGCGTGAGCGCACCGTCGTGACCCACCTCGAGTAACTCAACGCCGAGGTCGGGCTCGGCCAACGCGAAAAGGCGCCCGCTGACCGAGATCGCCGTCGGCGCGCTCCTCGGGCGCATCGAGCTCGTCGCCTCGACCTCGACCTTTGGGTCGGCGGAAGCGATCCAAAGGCCCGAGGCGTCGCCGAAGAAGACGTTGCCGCCGGCGACGCTCACGCAGCGCGCGCGGCCGCCGCTGCTCAGGGTCGCTTGCGGTTGCAGTCGATCCGCGTCGCCCGCGTCGAAGATCCGAAGCAGATTCCCCTCGCTCGGCGCGAAGACCTGCCGGTCGACCAGGAGCGGTCGAGCCGGAAGATGGCTCTCCTGCGCGTGCGTCGCGCGAAGCAACGGACGAGCCGGATCCGAGACGTCGAGGAGGAGCAGTCCGTCGCTCGAGTCGGTCAGCACCGCCGCGCTCGGCGCGCATGCCACGCCGGTCGCCTCGCCATCGCTCGGGCGGCTCGCGATGACGCGCGGGCCGTTCTGCGCGGCGAGGTTCACCACGAGAAGCCCGGAGGCGCCGGCCGCGACGTACGCGACGTGGTTCTCGATCGCGATCCCGACCGATCGGCCGGGCAACGAAAGGGGGAGTCCGGGCTCGAGTCGATCCGCGTCGCTCCAGCGCGCGACCAACATGCCTTCGTCGCCGCCCGCCGCGTACACGTTCCTAAGGTCACGCGCGATCTGGCTGATCGAGCGGCCGATCTTCACGCGGTCGATCAGTCGCGGAGAGGCCGGAACGCCGACGTCGATCAGGCAGAGCTCGCCGGTCACGAGCGAAACCACCAAGCGGTTCTGGTAGAGGAGCAGCGCGTCGTTCGCGAAGCCGTTGAGGTTGAGCGCTCCGAATCGCTGGGGACGGGACGCGTCGCTCACGTCGTAGACGACCAGTCCGCTCTCGCCCGAGGCGCAGAAGACGTAGGGGAGCGCGGCGGCGATGCCGAAGACACCGCTCCTGCCGGCGATGGCTCCGACCCAGCCGGCGTGCTCCTCGAACTGGATGCACTCGGTGCGAGCGGCGCTTGGTAGGAAGAGGAGCAGCGAAAGAACCAGAAGACCCGCGCACGCGTGTCGCATGCCACCTCCGAAGGCTTCCCCGGCCGCTTCGACCGTAGCATCGACGGAGTCGTGCACGCGACGCATTTCCCGGCGCGGATCAGTAGACCGGCATCGCCTCGTCGACCTCTTGCGCCCACGCGAGCAGGCCACCCGAGAGGTTCTTCACCTTGCGGAAGCCGGCGCCGCGGAGGAACTCGACCGCCTGCGCGCTTCGTCCACCCATCTTGCAGTAGAGGATCAGCTCATCGGCCGAGTCGAGCTCCGACACGCGTGAGGGCAGATCGGGGAGAGGAATCAGCTTCGCCCCTTCGATGCGGCAGATCTCCCACTCTTCCGGGTTGCGGACGTCGACCAGCTTGATCCGATCCCCGCGATCGAGCATCGCCTTGAGCTCCTCCGGTTCGATCGTGAGGTCGCGCGAGAGCGTTTCTTCGGGATGGGGCGCGACGCCGCAGAACTGCTCGTAGTCGATCAGCTCGGTGATGGTCGCGTGCTCGCCGCAGATGGGGCAGTTGGGATCCTTGCGGAGCTTGAGCTCGCGCACGCGCATCGCGAGGGCGTCGTAGAGGAGGAGGCGCCCGATCAGAGGCTCGCCTTGGCCCAGGATCAGCTTGATCGCTTCGGTGGCCTGGATCGTTCCGATTACGCCGGGAAGAACGCCGAGCACGCCCCCTTCCGCGCAGGAGGGCACGAGCCCGGGAGGCGGCGGCTCCGGATAGAGGCAGCGATAGCACGGGCCCTTCTCGGCCCAGAAGACCGACGCCTGGCCCTCGAAGCGAAAGATGCTGCCGTAGACGTTGGGCTTCTTCAGCAACACGCAAACGTCGTTCACGAGGTAGCGCGTGGGGAAGTTGTCGGTGCCGTCGATGATGATGTCGTAGTCCTTCGCGATCTCGAGCGCGTTCTCCGAGGTGAACATCACCTCGTGGCCTTCGATCACGACGTTCGGGTTGACGTCCTTGATCCGGTCGCGCGCGGAGTCGAGCTTTTTTCGGCCGACGTCCTTGGTGCCGTGGATCACCTGTCGCTGCAGGTTCGAGGAATCGACCACATCGAAGTCGACCAGGCCGATTCGACCCACGCCGGCCGCCGCGAGATAGAGCCCGAGCGGCGCGCCGAGGCCGCCGGTGCCGATCAGGAGCACGCTGGCCGACTTCAAGCGTCGCTGCCCGTCCATGCCGACCTCCGGCATGATGAGGTGACGGCTATAGCGCGCGATCTCTTCCTTGTTCAAGCTCGACGTGGGGCGCGCGAGCGGATCGATCGAGCCGCCGGCGATCGACGGGACGATGGAAAGCGTGTCCCCTTCGTGGAGCGCGGTCCCTTCGCCTTCCTTGTGGCGGATGTCCTCGTCGCCCAGAAAGACGTTCACAAAGCTCCGGAGCTTCCCCTCGTTGGAATAAAGATGCCGCTTGAGCTCGGGGAAGCGCGTGGTCAGCTCCGACATCGCTTCGCCGACCGTCGCGCCTTGGACCTCGACCTCGGACTGCTTGCCGGCGAAGGGACGCAGCGGGGTCGGGATCAGAATCTTGACTGCCATCGATCACTCCTTCTGTGCCACACGCGACGCTCGCGCCGCCTCAGTCCGCCACCTCGAAGCTCTCCTGCTCGAAGAACTCGTCGGGATCGATCACCTCCCACGAGGTCAGGTCGACCGCTTTACCGCTGTGCACCGCGACGATCATGTAACTAAACCACGGCGACGCGTGGTCACGATCGAACTGCGAAGGCTTGGCCGGATGATCGGGATGCGAATGATAGATGCCGACCAACTCCAGCCCGGCCGCGGCCGCCGCCTCTTCCGCCGCATGATACTCACCCGGCTCGACCAGATAGCGATTGCGCGGCGAATCGTCGCGCGTGTTCTTGGCCTGCCGTGTGGCGGTGACGACCTTGATGCCGTCCTCCGCCTGCCCGAGAAGAAACCCGCAGCACTCGTTCGGATAGGTCGCCTCGCCGTGCGCGCGGATCGCCAGCTCGTGCTCTCGTTTGAGCCGGATCATGCGTCCTCCCAGAACTGCTCGGAGAGATACTTGTCCGCGCTGTCGGGGAAGATGGTGACGACCACGCCGCGGTCGAGCTTCCGCGCCACCTGCAAGGCCGCGACGAGCGCCGCGCCCGCCGACACGCCGACGAGCAGCCCTTCCTCGCGCGCGAGGCGTTTCACCATCGCGTAGGCATCCTCGGTCGCGATCTCCAGGTTGTCGTCCGCGAGCGCGGGATCGTAGATCGC
>CAZZAH010000093.1:0-9578 GCA_964652115.1 uncultured bacterium
GAGGTGTCGATGATCGCGGTGCTCGACTTCGGCTCGCAGTACAACCTCCTGATCGCGCGCCGCGTGCGCGAGCTCGGCTTTTACTGCGAGATCCTGCGCTATGACGTCGACGCGGAGACGTTGCGGGCGAAGGGAACGCACGCGCTGATCCTCTCGGGCGGTCCGTCGACCGTGACCGATGAGGTCGTACTCCCGCGGCGCGAGGTGCTCGACCTCAAGCTCCCGACCCTCGGCATCTGCTACGGGATGCAGGCGCTCTGCCACATGCTCGGCGGCAAGGTCGAGCGCGGCACGAGCGGCGAGTATGGACGTCAGGTGCTGACACGCCTCGCGACCTCGGAGCTCCTCGCCGGCACCGACGATCCATTCGATGCGTGGATGAGCCACTTCGATCTGGTGAGCGCGTTGCCGCCCGGATCGACCACGGTGGCGGAGACGCCGACCTGCCCGCACGCCGCGGCGGAGAATCGCGAGCTCGGGCTCTACATGGTGCAGTTCCATCCCGAGGTGAGCCACACGCCGCAAGGCACGCGCATCCTCGAGAACTTCCTGGTCCGCATCGCCGGCCTTCGCGCCGACTGGAATCTCGAGGACTTCGTCACCACCACCATCGCGCGCATGCGGGAACGAGTGGGCGACGGGCGCGCGGTCTGCGCGGTGTCGGGCGGCGTCGACTCGACGGTGGCGGCGGTGCTGGCCCATCGCGCGCTCGGCGATCGCCTCTACCCGATCTTCGTCGACCATGGACTCCTGCGGAAGCATGAGGCGGAACAGGTGGACGACATTCTGAGGCGTCGCCTCGGCCTACCGCTTCACTCGGTCGACGCGAGGGCGCGCTTTCTCTCGGCGCTCGAAGGGGTGACCGATCCGGAGAAGAAGCGCCGCGTGATCGGCGAGGAGTTCATCCGCATCTTCGAGGAGGAGGCGAAGGCCGCCGGTCCGGTCGACTTCCTCATTCAAGGCACGCTCTATCCCGACGTGATCGAGTCGATGTCGGTGCGGGGTCCGTCGCACACGATCAAGACGCACCACAACGTCGGCGGTCTGCCCGAGCGCATGCACCTCAAGCTGGTCGAGCCGTTGCGCGAGCTCTTCAAGGATGAGGTGCGCCGCGTCGGCACCGTGCTCGGAATTCCGGCGGAGATCCTGAATCGTCATCCCTTCCCCGGGCCCGGCCTCGCGGTGCGCATTCCGGGCGAGATCACCGAGGAGCGTCTGCGCTTGACGCGCGAGGCGGACCACATCTTCATCGAGGAGCTGAGGCGCTCGGGCGAGTACGACCGCGTGTGGCAGGCCTTCGCGGTGCTGCTGCCGATTCGAAGCGTCGGCGTGATGGGAGATGAGCGCACCTACGAGATGGCGGTGGCGCTCCGCGCGGTCACGAGCGTCGACGGCATGACCGCCGACTGGGCGCGCTTGCCGCACGAGGTGCTCGAGCGCACCGCTCTCCGCGTGGTGAACGAGGTGAAGGGACTCAACCGCGTCGTCTACGACATCACCTCGAAGCCCCCTTCGACCATCGAGTGGGAATGATCAATCGGCTCGCCTGGCGAATGCGAGGCGGCCTCCTGCTGCTCGCCCTCTGCGCGGTCGGATGCTCGCGCGTTTCGGCGCAGCCGCCCTATGAACGTTGGGCGGCGCGTTGGCGCGAGTGGGACCAGCGCGCGAACGCCGGCGATCCTTCGCTTCGCGTGCTGGCCGACATCGATTCCGCGAGAAGCGCGCTGACAGATTCGCTGGCGCTCGCGCTCGGCGACGCAGGCTCGCTGCCTGACCTCAAGGCTGACTCCCTTTCCATCCGCTTCGTCGGCGTGCGCGTGCGCGAGGCGCTGCTGCTCGGCGATCCGCGCTTCGAGCGGCTCTTCGCCGGCGCGTGGACTCCGGGCGCGACCGCGGCGTGGAATCGTGACGGATCGTGGTCCTTGCCCTCGACGCTGCATCTGCTCGATCGGAAGCGCGGTGCGGATGCGCTGGCCTGGATCGACGAAGCGGCCTGGCCATCGAGCGAGATCGCGCGACGCTACTCGCTTCAGTTCGAGGCGGCCTTCGCGGCGGGCGACACCCTCGACGCGGGGAAGCGCGGCGCGGCGCTCGGCCCGCGCTTTGCGAGCTACGCGCCGACGCCGGAGCAGCGCCTCGATGCGGCCGAGGCCGAGATCTGGGGCGCGCTCGTCGCGGGCGAAGCAGGACCCGCCGCGTCGCTACTCGATTCCTTTCCCGGCAAGGATCGCCGAGAGCTCTTCCTTTTGCGTGCGAAGCGACGACTGGCGGCACTGCGAGGCGAGCGCGCCGCTGCCGACTCGCTCCTCTGGTCGCTGGCCGCGAGCTTCCCGTCGGCCCGCGAGGCGAAGGCGCTGCTCGAGTCGGCGATCGCGGGCGGGCTCGACACGCTTCCGCTCGCGCGCAAGCGAACGCTGCTGACGGTGGCGGAAGCCTCAAACGACGCGCCGCGCTTCCTCGCGGTCGAGGAGAGCGTGTCGCGTGACACCGGCTCGGACGACGAAGCGCTTCGCGGCGCGAGACTTCTCTGGAAGACGAAGCAGTGGTCGTCGATTCGGCGGCGCGTCGGCAGCGGACCGTGGCGCGGCGTCCCGCGCGCGAACGCCGACTGGGGCGTGCTCCTCGGCCGCACCTATCGGAACACCGGCGTGCCCGACAGCATGGGGCTCTGGTTCTCGCGTGCGATCGACGCCGGGCCGGGCGAGGATCGAAATACCGCGCTCTGGGAGTGGGCGCGCGAGCTCGAATACCTGCGTCGCTACGCGGAGGCCGACTCGGTCTACGGCCGCTTTCTCGACGCGGGCGCGGGTACCAAGCGGAGCGAAGCGCTTCTCCGTCGCGGCATCTGTCGCCTCTTCCTCGGGCAAGACGCTCGCGCCGCGCGCGCGTTCACGCTGCTCGCATCCTCCGAAACGGGAAGCGAAAGATCGACGGGGGAGTTCTGGCTCGCTCGCCTGGCGATTCGCGCGAAGGACCCGGCCGCGGCTGAAGCGCACCTCAAGACCGCCGCGGCGACGAGCGGCTACTACGCGGCGCGAGCGCGCTCCGCTCTCGCGCTTCGCGGCGAAGGCATCGCGCTCGATGACCTCGAGGGTTACTGGCGACGCGTGCGCGCATTGGTCGAGTCGGCCGATCTGGATGCGGCTCGCGTGCCGCCCGAGCTCGAGGTGCTCCTCGAACACGAGGGGGCCGGCGATTCGATCACCGCGTTGCCGTCGGTGCGCAGGCGCGCGGACGCGCTGCTTCTATTTCGCCGGCACAACCGTACCGAGTGGGCCGAGGCGGCGCGAGACGCGCTCGAGCCGAGCTTGGGCGATGGTCTTCCGCGCGTGCGGCGCTACTTCGACCTGGGATTCCCGGACCTCGCGGTGCGCGCCGCGTTTCGCGTCGGCGGGGGAGGCACCTCGCTTCGCTATCCGACCGCCTACGCCGGCGCGGTCGCGAGCGCCGCGCGTCGCGAAGGGGTCGCGCCCGAGATCCTCTGGTCGATCATGCGGCGCGAGTCGATCTTCGAGAGCTCGGTCAGAAGTGCTGCCGGTGCGATCGGGCTCCTTCAGCTGATGCAAGCGACGGCGGAGAAGACGGCGGAGCTGCACGACATCCCGAGCGCGCCGCTCCGGTCGCCGCGGGTCAACGTCGCGCTCGGCGCAGCCCATCTGCACGATCTTCTGCGCGATGAAGCGGGAGCGCTTCCGGTCGTGATCGCGGGGTACAATGCCGGCATCGAGAACGCGGTCCGCTGGCGCGGCGAGGGAGAGGATCCCGACCTCTACATCGAGCGTATCGGGTACCGTGAGACCCGGGAGTATGTGATGGCCGTGCTCGATGCCTTCTGGACCTACCGAGGGCTTCTACGCGCCGGCGACGATCGGTAGGAGGCCGCCTTGCGCTACAGCTCGGAGTTGGTGCGGAAGGCGATTCACGTCTCGAGCCTCGCCCTTCCGATCGCGCTTCACCTCACTCCGGTCGGCATCTCGAAGCGGGTGCTGGTCGCGCTGACGCTGCTCACGCTCTTGGTCGATGCGCTCAGGCTGCATCAGCCGCACGTCCGCCGCGTCTTCTACTTTCTGTTCGGGAAGGTGCTGCGCGAGCACGAGCGCTTCAACCTCCTCGGCTCGACCTACCTGCTGATCGCGGCGTTGATCTCGATCGCCGCCTTCCCCAAGGAAGTGGCGGTGGTGTCGCTCCTCTTCCTGGTGGTCGGCGATACGGTGGCGGCGCTGGTCGGCCGTCGCTTCGGCCGGATCAAGATCATGGACAAGAGCCTCGAGGGGAGCCTGGGCTGCCTCGTGTCGTGCCTGATCATCGGCGGCATCTATCACCTGGTCATGCCCGAGCTCGGCTGGGCGCGCATCGTGGTCGGGAGCTTCGTCGCGACCATCTTCGAGCTCGCGCCGGTGCCGATGGACGACAATCTCCGCATCCCGCTGAGCGCCGGGTTCGCCATGATCCTCCTGCACTAGGAGGCGAGGGGCGAGGGGAGCGATCACGGGGAGGGTGGGCCACTCCACCCAGCGGCGGCAGGAGCCCGCTCGGCCGCCGGTCCCTTCGGTTGACCCTCCGAAGCTCGAGTCCCTACAATCCGCGCTCAGCTCCGCCCGAGCTCTCGGCTCGCGGCGTGAATGATGACCGAGGGATGAACGATGGGAATGCGACCCGACAGAGGGCAGACACGAAGGCGTGATGCCCGCGCCGATCGTTCGGCGTCGCCCGTCCGTGCCCTTCGCATGAACCAGACGCTGCTCCTTGCCTGGGTTCTCCTCGCCTTGGGCGATCCGGCTCGTGCCCACGAGGTTCTGATCGCGGCCGATGCCACGCTGTCGCGTGGCGTCGCGGTGCAGGATGTCGATTCCAATCAGAGTCGCGGCCGGCGTGCGGCGATCGGTTTCCCCGCGGGTGGTTCCGAGGAGTCGACCGCGCGGGCGAAGGCCGCCGCGCCCGCCTCGATCCGTCGCCTGATTACCGCGTGCGAGCGCGACGCCGCTTCGAGCTTCGGGTTCCTTCGCCTCGACCCGAGCGCGCTTCATCCCGTTTCGAGTGGGGCCGAGCTGGCCGAGCCGCGGCCCAGCGCCGAGCTTCGACCGCTCTCCGCCGCATCGGTCCCGATCCAGCGTTTCCGCGTCGCGCAAGATTCGCCTCGTTCGCCTCCGACCCGCATCGACTCGTAACTCCGCGCGCCGAGAGGCGGCGCGCGCTCTACGTTTCGAACGCGACCCGCGTGGGAGTCGATCATGATCAATATCTTGAAGGGCGCCGCCAACAAGGTGGCGACCCGCATCTTCGGTACGAAGTCCGACCGCGACGTCAAGCGCCTCCTCCCGATCGTCGAGGAAATCAACGAGCACTATGCCCGCCTGGCCGATCTGAGCGATGAAGCGCTCCAGGCGAAGACCGTCGAATTCCGCGCGCGTCTCGCGACCGAGAAGGAGACGCTCGACGACA
The DNA here is from genome assembly GCA_964652115.1 of uncultured bacterium. Taxonomy (GTDB): domain Bacteria; phylum Eisenbacteria; class RBG-16-71-46; order CAIMUX01; family CAIMUX01; genus JADJQY01. Next base: position 5,443 of record CAZZAH010000093.1, read on the forward strand.
TCCTGCCCGAGGCCTTCGCGGTGGTGAAGGAAGCGTGTCGCCGGCACGTCGGCCTCGCATGGGAAGTCCGCGGCCATCAGCTCAACTGGGAGATGATCCCCTTCGACGTCCAGCTCATGGGCGGGATCACGCTCCATCAGGGCAAGATCGCGGAGATGGCGACCGGTGAAGGCAAGACCCTGGTCGCGATCTTCCCGCTCTATCTGAACGGGCTCACCGGACGAGGCGCGCACCTCATCACGGTCAACGACTACCTGGCCGCGCGCGACTCGGAGTGGGTGGGGCACGTGCTCACCTGGCTCGGCATCTCGGTCGCGACCATCCAGCACGACATGGACAACGACGCGCGCCGGCAGGCCTACCAGGCCGACGTGACCTACGGCACGAACAACGAGTTCGGCTTCGACTATCTCCGCGACAACATGGTGGTGCAGCTCGACGAGCGCGTGCAGCGGCCGCATCACTTCGCCATCGTCGACGAGGTCGACTCGGTGCTGATCGACGAGGCGCGAACGCCGCTCATCATCTCGGGTCCGGTGGCGCACGGAAATCAGCACTACGAGCGGCTGCGGCCGGGCATCGAGGAGCTGGTGCGCCGTCAGAACGCGCTCCTCACGCGCTTCATGGACGAGGCCGAAGCGAAGCTCGACTCGACCAACAAGGATGAGGCCTACCACGCCGCCTATCGACTGCTGCAGGTCCAGCGCGGCGGACCGAAGAACAAGCGCTTCATGAAACTGACGAGCGAAGGGGACGCGAAGCGGCGGATCCACGACGTCGAGAGCGACTTCATGCGCGAGAAGCGCCTGCACGAGGTCGACGACGATCTCCTCTTCTCGATCGACGAGCGCGGCCACACGGTCAGCCTCTCGGACGAAGGCCGCACCATCCTCTCGCCCAAGGATCCCAAGATGTTCACCCTGCCCGACCTCGCGGAGGAGATCGGGGCGATCGACAAGATTGTCGACCTTTCGAAGGAAGAACGTCTGGCGGAAAAGGAAAAGCTGCACCTCGCGTACGCGGAGAAGAGCGAGCTCCTCGGCAACGTGAATCAGCTGCTTCGCGCCTACTGCCTCTACGACAAGGACAAGGAGTACGTGGTCCAGGAGGGGAAGGTGCTCATCGTCGATGAGTTCACCGGACGCCTCATGCCGGGCCGGCGCTACTCCGACGGACTTCACCAGGCGATCGAGGCGAAGGAGCGCGTGCGCGTCGGCGAGGAGAACCAGACTCTCGCGACGATCACGATCCAGAACTACTTCCGCCTCTACGAGAAGCTGGCCGGCATGACCGGAACGGCCGAGACCGAGGCGGGCGAGTTCTGGGAGATCTACAAGCTCGACGTGGTGGTGATCCCGACCAACGAGCCGATCCGCCGGATGGACTACGAGGACAAGATCTACCGCACGCGGAAGGAGAAGTACGACGCGATCCTCGACGAGATCGAGCACGCGCAGAAGGAAGGCCGGCCGACGCTGGTCGGCACCGTCTCGGTCGACGTGTCGGAGACCCTCTCGCGCATGCTCAAGCGTCGCGGCATCCAGCACCACGTGCTGAACGCGAAGTACCACCAGCAGGAGGCGGAGATCATCTCGCGCGCGGGCGAGCCCGGCGCCGTGACCATCGCGACCAACATGGCCGGACGAGGCACCGACATCAAGCTTGGGCCGGGCATCGTCAAGGGGAAGACCTGTCTGGTCAACACCGAGCACGGGAAGGGCGACTGCTCCGCCTCACCGGGCGTGAAGCAGTGCATGGCCGAGATGCCGTGCGGCCTTCACATCATCGGCACCGAGCGGCACGAGGCGCGGCGCATCGATCGCCAGCTGCGCGGACGCGCCGGTCGTCAGGGCGACCCCGGTTCCTCGTGCTTCTACCTTTCGCTCGAAGACGATCTGATGCGCCTCTTCGGCGCCGAGCGCATCGGCGGCATGATGGAGAAGCTCGGGGTGGAGGAAGGCGAGGTCATCACCCACCCCTGGGTCACGAGCGCGATCGGCCGCGCGCAGAAGCGGGTCGAGCTCCAGCACTTCGCCACCCGCAAGCATCTCCTCGACTACGACAACGTGATGAACCAGCAGCGCGAGGTGATCTACACCCAGCGCGACGAGGTGCTCAAGCACAGCGACGTCTCCGAGCACGTGCGCGAGATGATCGACGCGCAGATCAATCGCGTGATCGATCCTTACGAGGAGCCGAAGGGTCGCGCCGAGGATTGGGAGCGCGAGCTGACCGAGGAGCTTCAGGCGCTCATCCTCTCGCCGGTCGAATTTCCGAGTATCGAGGAGCGGCGCAGCTGGGAGTCGATTCGCGAGCTCGCGCTCGAAGCGGCGCGCGAGGCCTACCGGCGGAAGGAAGAGCTCTTCGGGCCCGAGCGCATGCGTGAGGTCGAGCGTCGGATCGCGCTCGCGGTGATCGACGACAAGTGGCGGGACCACCTCTACGAGATCGATCAGCTGCGCGGCGGCATCAGCCTCCGCGCATACGGGCAGAAGGACCCGCTGCTCGAGTACAAGCAGGAAGCCTTCCGCATGTTCGAGGAGCTGCAGGAGGAGATCGACGCCGAGACGGTGCGCTACCTCTTCCGCGTGATTCCGGCCGCGCCGCCGGAGCCGCGCCGGTCGCCGCAAGCGCAGCCACGTCCCGCGCGCACGATTCCGAGCGGGCCGCCGATCTTCGACGGCCCCACTACCGAGGCGACCTGGTCACCGAGCGGGCAGGTGGTCGGACGGAAGTTCGAGTCGAAGGCTCCGGCTAATGCCTTCTCCGGAGGGACGACGCTGGTCGGGCCGTCGCTCGCCCAGCGGCCCGGGCCCGCCGCCGCGCCGCGCACGGTCGCGCCGAAGCCTGGCCAGTCGCGTGAGCTGCCCAAGGTCGGACGGAACGATCCCTGCCCCTGCGGCAGCGGAAAGAAGTACAAGAAGTGCCACGGAGTCAACGCGTGAGCGACGCCGTCTCGCCCCACCGCGGGGCGCGACGGACGAGCTCGCGCGCGAAGGCCATGCCCGAAGCAGCCACCGAGACACGGCGCCCTTGGTCGAGCCCGCTCTTGGCGGCCTACGAGAACTGGCTGCGACAGATCTCGGCGGTCGAGGGGAAGAGCGCGCACACCAGCGATGCCTACGGCGCCGATGTGCGGCACGCGCTCGACCGGATCGCGGCCGCGCTCGACGCGGAGCTTCGTCCGAGCGACCTATCGCGAGATCAGCTTCGCGCCTGGCTCACGACCCAAAACCTACGCGGCAGCGCGCCGCGTTCGGTCGGGCGTCGCCTTTCGGCTCTGCGTTCCTTTCTCCGCTACCTCGCGCGTCGGGGGCTGCTGAAGGAAGACCCGAGCGCTGAGCTCAAGGGACCGAAGCTGCCGCGCCGTCTGCCGCGCTTCGTGCCGGAAGAGGAGCTCTGCGAGCTGCTCGAAGGCCCGTGGGCGGAGGACGAGCGCTCGCTCCGGGATCGCGCGATCTTGGAGCTGCTCTACGGCACCGGCATGCGTCTCTCCGAGCTAGTCGGCCTCGATCGAGAGTCGATCGACCTCAGAGCACGAAGCGCGCGCGTGCTCGGCAAGGGACGGAAGGAGCGCGTGGTCATCTTCGGCGAGAAGGCGGCGCTGGCGATCGAGGCCTATCTCGCGCTGCTTCGCGCACGCGGCGTGCCCGCGCATGGTCCGCTCTTCCCCGGAAGGGGAGGACGACTTTCGGGGCGGACGGTGCAGCGTTGCGTCGGAGCCCAACTTTCACGCTTGGCGCGAGCGGGCGGGCGATCGCCGCACGCGCTGAGGCACAGCTTCGCCACGCACATGCTCGATCGCGGCGCCGACCTCCGGACGATCCAGGAGCTCTTAGGTCACGAGAGCTTGCAGACGACGCAGGTCTACACCCACGTGTCGATCGAGGGGCTTCGCCGCGCCTTCGACGACGCGCACCCGAGGTCGCGATGAGGCCGCGCGTGCGCTCGACCACGATCCTAGGGCTGGTGGTCGATGGGCAGGCCGCGCTCGGCGGCGACGGACAGGTCACCTTCGGCCACACGATCTTGAAGTCGAGCGCGAGGAAGATCCGCCGCCTGCATCACGGAGAGGTGCTGGCGGGCTTTGCCGGCAGCGCGGCCGACGGACTTCAGCTCTTCGAGCGCTTCGAGGC
>CAZZAH010000093.1:9678-11505 GCA_964652115.1 uncultured bacterium
TGAGCGTCGCCGCGACCGTGACCGAAGCGCTGCGCGTGGCGTCGGAGCTCTGCATCTACACCGGCGGGACGCTCGGGCTCTTGACGCTGCCCGAGAGTGCGGAGGAGTCATGAGCTCCGGCCTCGAAGCGGGCGGAAGCGACAGCCCCCCGGCGGTCACGCGCTCAACCGAGCCGCGCCCGATTCCGGAGTGGAGCCCGCGCGAGATCGTGGCCGAGCTCGATCACTACGTCGTCGGTCAAGCGGTGGCGAAGCGCTCGGTGGCGATCGCGCTCCGCAATCGGTATCGAAGGAAGCGCGTCGCGCCCGATCTTCGCGCCGAGATCCTTCCGACCAACATCTTGATGATCGGGCCGACCGGCGTGGGGAAGACCGAGATCGCGCGACGCCTCGCGCGTCTGGCCGGCGCGCCCTTCGTGAAGGTCGAGGCGAGCAAGTTCACCGAGGTCGGCTACGTCGGGCGCGACGTCGAGTCGATCGTGCGCGACCTGATCGAGATCGCGATCGGGATGGTGCGCGCCGAGCGCTCGGAGCGGGTCAAGACGCGCGCGCGAAAGCATGTCGAGGAGCGCCTGCTGAATCTCCTCCTGCCGCGTCATCGACGAAGCGGCACGAGTCAGGAGCTCGATTGGAACGCGGAGCGCGATTCGTTACGCGTGAAGCTGCGCGAGGGAAAGCTCGCGCGTCGCATGGTCGAGATCGACCTCGCCCCCTCGCGCGCGGCGACGCAGGAGTTCTTTCGCGAGCTCGGATTGAACGAGGCGCCGAACGGAATGAACGACGCCTTCGAGCACCTCTTCCCCATGAAGAAGAAGCGGCGCCGGGTCAGCATCGAGGAGGCGGAGCGCCTGCTTCTGGCCGAGGAGACGCGGCGCATGGTCGACGACGACGAGGTGATCCCGGAGGCGATCGAGCGGACGGAGAACCTCGGCATCGTCTTCTTGGACGAGATCGACAAGATCGTGGGGCCGCGCGGGTCGACCGGACCCGAGGTCTCGCGCGAAGGGGTGCAGCGCGATCTTCTGCCGATCGTCGAAGGCTCGGCGGTGTCGACGCGCTATGGCGTGGTCCACACCGACCATGTGCTCTTCATCGCGGCCGGCGCCTTCCATCACGCCAAGCCGTCGGATCTCCTGCCCGAGCTGCAAGGCCGCTTCCCGATTCGAGTCGAGCTCGACAGCCTGGGACCGAAGGACTTTCTCCGCATCCTGACCGAGCCGCGGAATTCGCTCGTGCGGCAATACCAGGCGCTCCTCGCGACCGAAGGGGTGCATCTCGAGTTCACGGACGGGGCGCTGGCGCGGCTCGCGGCGGTGGCGCATGAGGTGAATCTGGCGGCGGAGAACATCGGGGCGCGTCGACTTCACACCGTGATGAACTCGCTGCTCGAGGAGATCCTGTTCACCGCGCCGGAGCTGGCCGATCACGAGATCACGATCGATCAGGAGATGGTCGACGCGCGGCTCGGCGGCATCGTTCGGAACAAGGACCTGAGCCGGTACATCCTCTGAGCGTTACACCTTCTGAACGCCGATCCCCTTGGGGAGCGCGTGACCGGCTCGGGTGGTGCGGCGACGCTACCTCTGCGTCTGGGGCGTTTCCGACCTTCGCACTCTCTCGTGCAGGAACTCCGGCGCGAAGTCCGCGCCATTCGGCCAGGTGAGGGTCGTGTCGACCTCGAAGCTCGCGAAGTAATCGGGATCCGCCAGAGGCTCAAAGATCGGCCCGCCGAGGGCATCGGCGAGATCGACCTCGCCGGCCAAGCCGTCGTCGAAACGCAGCCACACTCGATGATCGCCGAGCGATCGAGCTTCCACCACATGCACGA
>CAZZAH010000094.1:0-11501 GCA_964652115.1 uncultured bacterium
CCGGGTCGTCGATCTTGATCTTCTGGAGCATCTGCCGAACGATCACCTCGATGTGCTTGTCGTCGATGCGCACGCCCTGGATTCGGTAGACCTCCTGGATCTGATCGACCAGGTACTCCTGCACCTCATTGATGCCCTTGACCCGCAGGATGTCGTGCGGGTTGACCGGACCCTCGGTGAGGCGATCTCCCGCCTTCACCTCGTAGCCGTCCTGCACGTAGATGTGCCGACCGTGCGGAACGAGGTACTCCTTCGTGTCGGTCTCGTTCTTGACCGTGATCTTCTTCATGCCGCGCGTGCCCTTGCCCAGCTCGACCACGCCGTCGATTTCGGAAATGATCGCCTGGTCCTTCGGCTTCCGCGCCTCGAAGAGCTCCGACACCCGAGGCAGACCGCCGGTGATGTCACGAGTCTTGGAGGACTCGCGGCGGATCTTCGCGACCACGTCGCCGACCTTGACCTCCTGGCCGTCACGCACCTGAAGGCGCGAGCCGGTCGGAAGGGCATAGGTCCCGAGCACGGTTTCGTGCGAGTCGACCACCTCGATGTGCGGCTGAAGCACCTTCTCGCGATCCTCGACGATGACCGGCACGCGCTTCTTCGTCGTCTCGTCGATCTCGTCACGCAGGGTGACGCGCTCCTTGACGTCGATGAAGCGAACGATGCCCTTCTCGCGTGCGACGATCGGGGTGTTCCAGGTGTCCCACTCGAAGAGGACGTCCCCCTTCTTGACCTTGGCGCCGTCGGCGAAGAAGACGACCGTTCCGTAGCGGGGCTCCAAGCGGTCGTGCACCGTGCCGTCGTGTCCATAGAGCACGAGCTCACCGCGGTGGCCGACGTTGACGAAGTGGCCTTCCTCGGTCTCGACGCAGCGGAGTCCGTTCTCGTAACGAAGCTCGCCGTCGGCCCTCGCCTGGACGCGCGAGGCTTCGACGATGAGGCTCGCCGTTCCGCCGATGTGGAAGGTACGTAGCGTCAGCTGCGTGCCGGGCTCGCCGATCGACTGCGCCGCGATCACGCCGACCGCCTCGCCGATCGAAACCGGCTGGCCGGTCGCGAGGTCGCGTCCGTAGCACTTCTTGCAGACGCCGCGGCGTGACTCGCAGGTCAACACCGAGCGGATCTTGATCTTCTCGATGCCGGCGTCGTCGAGTCTATCGGCGAGCTCCTCGTCGATGAGGGAGCCTTCCTCCACCACGACAGCATTCGTACGGCGATCCCAGATGTCCTCGGCCGCCACGCGTCCGAGCACACGATCGCGAAGCGGCTCGACCACCTCTTCACCGTCCTTGAGCGCGCCCTTGTCGAGGCCAAGGATGGTTCCGCAGTCGTCCTCGGTGATGATGACGTCCTGCGCCACGTCGACCAGACGGCGCGTGAGGTAACCGGCGTCGGCGGTCTTGAGCGCCGTGTCGGCCAGACCCTTCCGCGCGCCGTGGGTCGAGATGAAGTACTCGAGGACGGTCAGCCCTTCCTTGAAGTTCGAGAGGACCGGCTGCTCGATGATCTCGCCCACCGCTCCGGTGACCTTCTTCTGCGGCTTGGCCATCAGGCCTCGCATACCGGCGAGCTGGCGGATCTGCTCCTTCGAGCCTCGAGCTCCGGAGTCGGCCATCATGAAGATCGGGTTGAAGCCGGAGTCGATGCGCTTCAAGCCCTCGATCGTGACCTCTTCGACCTCGTTACGCACGCGGGTCCAGGTTTCGATGACCTTGTTGTACCGCTCGTTGGCCGAGAGCGCCTGATCGCGGTGCGCCTTGTTGATCTTCTCGACCTCCTTCGCCGCCTTGGCGACGATCTCCTTCTTCTCCTTCGGAATGACGAGGTCGTCGATTCCGACCGAGAGTCCGGCGCGGGTCGCAAACTTGAAGCCGAGCCCCTTCAAGCGATCGAGGAACTTCGCGGTCTCGAACTTGCCGAAGTTGGCATAGGAGCGCGCGACCAGCTCCTCGAGCTGCTTCTTGTCGAGGGTCTTGTTGATGAACTTCATCCCCGGCGGAAGGATGCCGTGGAAGATCACGCGACCGACCGTCGTGCGGAGCTTCTCGCCCTCGAGCCGGAAGTCGATCAGGTCGTGGAGCTCGACGTGTCCGTGCGAGAGCGCGTTCTCCACCTCCGCCGTCGAGGCGAACGGGAAGGGACGCGCCTTCGGATTCGGGCGCGGCTTCGTCAGGTAGTAGCAACCAAGAACGATGTCCTGGCTCGGCGTCGCGATCGGCCGTCCGCTCGCGGGCAGCAGGATGTTGTGCGTCGAGAGCATCAGCTCCTTGCACTCGATCTGCGCGATATAGCTGAGCGGAACGTGGACCGCCATCTGGTCGCCGTCGAAGTCGGCGTTGAACGCGGTGCAGACGAGCGGGTGGAGACGGATCGCCTTCCCCTCGACCAGCACCGGATTGAACGCCTGGATGCCCAAGCGGTGGAGCGTCGGCGCGCGGTTCAGCATGACCGGGTGATCCTTGATGATCTCGGACAGGATCTCCCAGACCTCGGGCCGCTCGCGTTCGACCAGCTTCTTGGCCGACTTCACCGTCTGGCCGCGGTCCTCGAGCTTCTTGATGATGAACGGCTTGAAGAGCTCGAGCGCCATGTTCTGCGGCAGGCCGCACTGATCGAGGTTGAGCTCAGGCCCGACCACGATGACCGAACGGCCGGAGTAGTCGACGCGCTTACCAAGCAGGTTCTGACGGAAGCGCCCCTGCTTTCCCTTGAGCATGTCGCTGAGCGACTTGAGCGGGCGGTTTCCCTGCCCGCGCACGGCACGCGTACGACGGCCGTTGTCGAAGAGTGCGTCGGCCGCCTCCTGCAGCATGCGCTTCTCGTTCCGGAGGATGACCTCGGGCGCCTTGATCTCCATCAGCTTCTTCAACCGATTGTTCCGGTTTATCACGCGCCGGTAGAGGTCGTTCAGATCCGAGGTCGCGAAGCGTCCACCCTCGAGCGGAACGAGCGGGCGAAGATCCGGCGGCAGCACAGGAACGTGCGTCAGGATCATCCACTCCGGCCTGTTGCCGCTGGTGCGGAAGGCTTCGACGATCTTGAGGCGCTTGAGCACGTCCTTCTTCCGCTGGACCGAGGTTTCGATGCGCGCCTGGGTGCGAAGGTCCTGCGAGAGCTCATCGAGGTCGAGCCGCTCCAGGAGCTTCCGGATCGCCTGCGCGCCCATGTCGGCCTCGAACTTCATGTTCGGGTCCATCCGCAGCTCTTGGTACTGGTCCTCGGAGAGGAGCTCGTGCTTGCGGAAGGGCGTGTTGCCCGGGTCGATCATGACGTACGACTCGTAGTAGAGGATGCGCTCGAGGTTGCGCACCGACATCTCGAGCAGGTGGCCGATGCGGCTCGGCACCCCCTTGAAGAACCAGATGTGCGATACCGGCACCGCCAGCGTGATGTGTCCCATCCGCTCGCGGCGCACGTTAGCCTGCGTCACCTCGACGCCGCACTTGTCACAGATGACGCCGCGGTAGCGGATCATCTTGTAGCGCCCGCACGAGCACTGCCAGTCCTTGACCGGACCGAAGATGCGCTCGCAGAAGAGCCCGTCGCGCTCCGGCTTGAACGAGCGGTAGTTGATCGTCTCGGGCTTGGTTACCTCACCACGCGACCATCCGAGGATGATCTCAGGCGACGCCAAGCGCAGCCGGATCGAGCTGAAGTTGAACTTCCGCCGCGTGTCCTTTTCCCCCCGAATTGCGGTCATCGGGGGAAGGGTGAAGCCCTCGGGTTGCGTTGGCTTGATCCCAGGAGTCTCTGACATGCTGGTCTCCTTCCGCTTTAACTCGAAGCTTCCCTACTCAAACGTCACATCGAGACAGAGGGACTTGAGCTCCTTCACCAGAACGTTGAAGGACTCAGGCACTCCCGGCTCGGGCGGGTTCTCACCCTTGACGATCGCTTCGTAGATACGTGACCGGCCTTGCACATCGTCTGACTTCACGGTCAAAAGCTCCTGCAGAGTGTGGGCGGCGCCATACGCCTCGAGCGCCCACACTTCCATCTCCCCGAAGCGCTGGCCTCCGAACTGCGCCTTGCCTCCCAGCGGCTGCTGGGTGACGAGCGAGTACGGACCGATCGAGCGAGCGTGGATCTTGTCGTCGACCAGGTGCGAGAGCTTCATCATGTAGATGTAGCCGACGGTCACACGCTGATCGAATCGCTCGCCCGTCTTGCCGTCGAAGAGGTAGGTCTTCCCGTCCTCGGGCTCTCCCGCCTCCCTCAGGCATTCCTTGATCTCTTCCACCGCCGCGCCGGCGAAGACCGGCGTCTGCGCGCGCAAACCGAGCTTGTGCGCGGCCAGCCCGAGGTGCACCTCGAGGATCTGGCCGATGTTCATTCGCGAAGGCACGCCGAGCGGGTTCAGCATCATGTCGACCGGCTGGCCGTTCGGAAGGAAGGGCATGTCCTCGACCGGAACGATCTTGGACACCACTCCCTTGTTTCCGTGTCGTCCGGCCATCTTGTCGCCGACGGAAAGCTTGCGCTTCTTGGCGACGTAGACCTTGACCAGCTTGATCACGCCCGGAGGAAGCTCGTCACCGCGGGTCACCCGCTCGACGTCCTTGTCCAGCTTCTTGTCGAGCTGGTCGAGGGCGTCCTTGGCCGCTTCCATCTGACGCCAAAAGCGCTGGCTCACCTTGGTCTCACGCGTCACCGGAGAGTTCGGAACGATGTCGTCGAACTCGATCTGCGCCAGCTTCGCGAAGGAGCCCTTCGTGCCGCCGCGCATGAGCGGCTTGCCGGTCGCGGCCGAGTCCCACCGCTCGAGCACCTGGCCGTCCAGGATCCGCTTGAGCTCGTCGTCACGCGCCTCCACGATCGCGAGGCGCTTCTTCCGGTACTCCCGCTTCAGACGATCGACCTTGAGCCGCTCCTGCTTCTTGGTGGCGTCGTCCTTTTCCTTCCGCGAGAAGACCTTGATGTCGATGACCACGCCTTCCATGCCGGGCGGGGCCTTGAGCGAGGCGTCGCGGACGTCGCCCGCCTTGTCGCCGAAGATCGCGCGGAGGAGCCGCTCTTCCGGCGTGAGGTCGGTCTCGCCCTTCGGCGTGACCTTGCCGACGAGGATGTCGCCCGCGCGGACCGGCGCGCCGATCCGGATGATGCCGTCCTCGTCCAGATTCTTGAGCGCGTCGTCGCCGACGTTCGGGATCTCTCGAGTGATCTCCTCCACGCCGCGCTTGGTGTCGCGCACCTGGAGCTCGAACTCCTCGATGTGGATCGAGGTGAAGATGTCGCGGCGGATCAGCGCCTCGGAGACGATGATCGCGTCCTCGAAGTTGTATCCATTCCACGGCATGAAGGCGACGAGCACATTGGCGCCGAGCGCGAGCTCACCCTCGCGTGTGCTCGGTCCGTCCGCGATGCAGGTCCCCGCGGTGACGCGATCCCCTTCCTTCACCAGCGGTCGCTGATTGATGCAGGTGTCCTGGTTTGACCGCTTGAACTTGGTCAGGTTGTAGAAGTCGCGGCCTGCCGCCTCCGAGAACTCGATCACCGAGTTCGCGCTGTCCAGCTCCGGCTTGATCACGATCTGACCGCCGAAGCAGCTTTCGACGATGCCCGGTCGCTTCGCGAAGACCATCGCGCCCGAGTCCTCGGCCACCTTGCGCTCGAGGCCGGTCCCGACGAGCGGCGGATCGGCGATGAGCAGCGGCACCGCCTGCCGCTGCATGTTGGAGCCCATCAGCGCGCGGTTGGCGTCGTCGTGCTCCAGGAACGGGATCAGCGCCGCGGCCGGCGAGACCACCTGGATCGGCGAGACGTCCATGTAGTGCACCTGCTCCGGCGGCACGAGCGGGAACTCGCCCTTGTACCGGCAGGCCACGCGCTTATTCGCCAACTCGCCCTTCTCGCTCAACGGCTCGTTTGCCTGCGCGATGACGAACTGGTCTTCGAGGTCGGCCGAGAGGTACTCGATCTGCCGCGCGACCACGCCGTCCTTCACCCGGCGGTACGGGGTCTCGAGGAAGCCCAGGTCGTTCACCCTCGCGTAGGCCGAGAGCGAGGAGATGAGCCCGATGTTCGGACCTTCCGGCGTTTCGATCGGGCACATGCGCCCGTAGTGCGTGTAGTGCACGTCTCGCACCTCGAAGCCGGCGCGATCACGCGTCAGTCCGCCTGGCCCGAGCGCCGAGAGGCGCCGCTTGTGCGTCAGCTCGGCCAGCGGGTTGGTCTGATCCATGAACTGGCTCAGCTGGCTCGAGCCGAAGAAGCTCTGGATCACCGCGGAGATGGTGCGCGCGTTGATGAAGTCGTAGATCGTGACCGACTCCGGCTCCTGGAGCGACATGCGCTCCCGGATGATTCGCGCCATGCGCGCGAGGCCGGTGTTGAACTGGTTCGCGAGCAGCTCGCCGACCGAGCGCACGCGCCGGTTGCCGAGGTGGTCGATGTCGTCGGTCTCGGCGAAGGTGCCCTCTTCCTCTCCGATCCGGAGCAGGAGCAGGTACTTCGTGATCGCGATGAAGTCTTCCTTGCACAGCGTCTCGAGGTCATCGCTCGGAAGCTGGAGGCCCCACTTCTTCATCTGGGGCTTCCCGCCGAGCAGCCGCTCGTGGTCGAGCTTCCGGTTGAGCTTGTAGCGACCCACGCTCGCGAGGTCATACCGCTTCGGATTGAAGAACAGACGCGCCAGGATCTCGCGCGCGGCGTCCGCGCGGCTCGGCTCGCCCGGACGGATCAGCTGGTAGATCTTCGCCTGGGCCTCTTCCTCCGTCTTGCAGTTGTCCTTCTTCAGGGTGTTGCGGATGATGTCCGCCTCTTCCTGTAGCGGGATGATGTAGACGTAGAGGGTCGTGACCTTGGTCTTGGCCAGCGACTTGAGCTTCTCCGCCGTGATCTCCTCGTTCGCCTCGAGCAGGATCTCGCCCGACTCCACGTCGACCACGTCCTGCGCCGCGATGCGTCCGATCAGGCCCTGCTTCTTCTTTTCCTTCGCGGTCGTGAGGTTGACCTCTTCCTTCTCGTAGAAGAAGTCGAGGATGTCCTGGTCCGACACGATGCCCATCGCCTTCAAGAGCGCGGTGGCCGGCATCTTCCGCTTCCGATCGATGTGGACATACATGATGTCCTTTACGTCGATCGAGAATTCCACCCAGGAGCCGCGGTACGGGATGATCCGCGCGCTGTAGAGCTTCTTTCCGTTCTGGTGGATCGCGTGGTCGAAGAACACGCCGGGCGAGCGGTGAAGCTGGGAGACGATGACGCGCTCCGCCCCGTTGATGATGAACGTGCCCTTCTCCGTGATCTTGGGCAGCTCGCCGAGGTACACCTCGCTATCGGTCACCTGCTCGCGCGGCACCCCTTCCTCCTCCCGCTTGACGCGGAGGCGGAGCTTCACCTTGAGCGGCACCGAGTAGGTGAGGTCGCGCTCTTGGCACTCCTCCACCGAGTACTTCGGCTCGCCGACGGCGAAGGAAAGGAACTCGAGCGAGAACATCTCGCGCGTGTCGGTGATCGGGAAGACCGAGTGAAAGACCTCTTGCAGGCCTTCGTTCTTCCGCTCCTCCGGCGTCACGTCGTCCTGGAGAAACGCCTGGAAGGACTTCAGCTGCACGTCCAGGAGGTTCGGAAGGGGGATGTTCCAGCGATCACTGAGCTTCGAGAAACTGCGAACCTTGGCTACGGATGAGCTCTTCAAGTCGAAACCCCCGTAAAGGACAAAAGGGAAATGCCGCCCGCGCTCTCCTCTTCCGTTAAAAGGGAGAGGAGAGCACCGGCGGTCGGGTGGAACCGGCCGACTTGCTTACTTCACCTCGACTTTCGCGCCCTTCTCTTCAAGCTTGGTCTTGATGGAGGCCGCGTCTTCCTTCGACGTCTTCTCCTTCACCGGCTTCGGAGCACCGTCAACCAGCTCCTTGGCCTCCTTCAGGCCGAGACCGGTGACCTCGCGGACCACCTTGATGACCTCAAGCTTCTGGGCGCCGACTTCCTTCAAGATGACATCGAATTCGGTCTTTTCCTCGACGGCCTCGGCGGCAGCGCCGCCACCGCCGGGCGCCATCGCCATCATCGGCGCAGCCGCGGTAACACCGAATTCGGTCTCGATGTCCTTCACGAGGGCGGCAATCTCCACCATCGAAGCCTTGCGCACCCAATCCAGGACGGTTTCCTTGGTCATGTCGGACATTTCATCCTCCTAGTCGGACCTCCGGTCGGGACCGAGAGTCCTCCCCTTCTGGGCCTTCGATTTGGGCAGCTTCTCCTCGTCGCGGACGCGGCGGATCGAAGGCCCGGTCGTTTATAAATCCCGGCGGTCTTTGCCTGAGCCTAGGCCAAGAAGGTCGACCCAAAGGGTCGCGCGTCGAGGCCGTCCGCTTGGCTGCGCCGGGCGGAGGGGCGGTGGGTCACTCGCCCTTCTTCTGCGCGACCTGGTCGAGAACACGAGCCAGGTTTCGCGCGTTACCGTTGAGCACACCGCAAAGCTGGGTGAGCGGCGCCTGTAGAACGCTGAGCAGCTGTGAAAGGAGCACGTCCCTAGTCGGCAACTTCGCCAACGCGTTGACGGCCACGTCGTCGTAGATCTTTCCCTCGACGCAAGCGACCTTCACCTTCGGGAACTTGGTCTCCTTGATGAACTGCTCGAGCACCCGCGCCGGCGCGACCATGTCGGTCGGGCAGGTCATGATGGCGGTCGGACCATTCAGATGTGGCTCCAGCACCGCGAAGGGGGTGCCGACAGCAGCTCGCTTGAGCAGCGTGTTCTTCACCACCTCGACATGGATTTGCTTGTCCCGGCAACGGCGCCGGAAGTTCGTCAGGAGCTCCACCGTCATCCCGGTCAGATCGGTCAGGTAGACGCTCTCGGTGCCGGCGAAGCGCTCGGCCACCTCGACGACTTGCTGTTCTTTTTCCGCCCTCGTCTTCGGCATTTGGATCGTCCGGCCGCCCTTCTAGGGCTGCCGCCTCCTCAGTCGTTAAGCGTGTTCGCCTCTTCGCGGAGCCCCCCGGCCAGGTCCGCTTGGACCGGCTCGGATCTAGTGAGAGTTGCCCGCGAACCTTCGCGCAAGCCTGCCGTTCGTACGGCAGTTCCGCCATTACAGCGGAGCGGCTCTAGCCCTTGGGTGCTCCGCCGGTCAGGTTGGGATCGAGGCGAATCCCCGCTCCCATGGTCGAGCAAATGGTGGCACTTCGGACGTACTGGCCCTTGGCCGCAGACGGCTTGAGCCGCCAGACCTCGGCGAAGAAGGCCTCGGCATTCGCCACGAGCTGCGGCACGCCGAAGCTCGCCTTGCCGATCGGGGCTTGAAGATTCCCCGCCTTGTCGACGCGGAACTCGATCTTCCCTGCCTTCGCCTCGCGGACGGCATTGCCGATGTCAAAGGTCACGGTTCCGACCTTCGCGTTGGGCATGAGACCACGGGGGCCGAGCACCTTTCCAAGCTTGGAGACCTCGCCCATCATGTCGGGCGTGGCAATCATCCGGTCGAAGTCGGTCCAGCCCTCTTTGATCTTCTCGACCAGATCCTCCGCACCGACCTGATCGGCGCCGGCGTCTTGCGCTTCCTTCTGCTTCTCGCCCTTGGTCACGACGACCACGCGGACCGTCTTGCCGGTCCCATGCGGTAGCACGACCGTTCCGCGCACCATCTGGTCCGCGTACTTGGGATCGACGCCGAGGCGAAGCGAGGCCTCGATGGTCTCGTCGAACTTCGCGGTGGCATTCTCCTTCACGAAGTTGAGCGCGCTCTCGACCGTCGGGGCCTTGAGCGTCGCCTTCTGCTCCGTGATCTTCTTGTATCGCTTACCGACTTTCACGAATCCTCCACGCTGCTAAGAGGTCCATCGAGTCCGCTCCCGCGTCCTCTCCCTCGCCTTCGCTCGCGTTGCCTTGGTCCGTTCTCGCGTTGCCGCGGGAACGGCGTGGGGCGTCCTTCCAAACTTGATCCGAAGCAGGACCCGAATTAGGCACTGATCACAATGCCCATGCTGCGGGCGGTGCCTTCGACCATCCGCATCGCGGCTTCGACGTCGTTGGCGTTCAGGTCCTTCATCTTCAACTCGGCGATTTCCTTCACCTGGCCCCGCGAGAGGGTCGCCACCTTGTTGCGGTTGGGCTGACCCGAGCCGCTGGGAATCCCCGCGGCGCGCTTGAGCAGTACGGCGGCGGGCGGCGTCCGGAGCTCGAAGCTGAAGGTGCGGTCCTTGTACACGCTGATGATGGCGGGGATGATCAGCCCGTTCTGGTTCTGCGTCGCGGCGTTGAACTGCTTGCAGAAGTCCATGATGTTGAGCTGATGCTGGCCAAGCGCGGGGCCCACCGGAGGCGCAGGATTCGCTTGCCCCGCGGGAATCTGCAACTTGATCTTCGCGACTACCGGCTTCGCCATCGTTCCTCCAATGCTGACTAACTAGCACTGCTGACTAACTAGCAATACTGATGTACTAGCGATGCTGGGCGACTAAACGGCCGTAACTTGCAGGAAGTCCAATTCGACCGGCGTCGCCCGCCCGAAGATCGACACCATCACGCGCACCTTGCCTCGGTCCGGATGGATCTCGTCGACCTGCCCGACGAAGTCGGAGAAGGGCCCGTCGATGACCTTGATGCTCTCGCCGACCTTGAACGGAACCTCGGTCGTGACCTTGGGGCGATCGACCGTCACCTTGCCGCGGATGCGGTTGATCTCCGCCTCCGAGAGCGGCATCGGGTGCTTCTCGTCGCCGACGAAGTGCGTGACCCCTGGGATGTTCGTGACCACCGCGCGCGTTTCCTCGTTCAGCTCGACCTCGACCAGCACATAGGAAGGAAAGGTCTTCCGACGAGTGATGGTCTTCTTCCGGTCCTTCACCACGGCGAAGTCCTCGGTCGCGACCAAGATCTCGCCGAACCGGTCCTGGAGCTGCGCGTACTGAATCGCCTTCTCGAGGTTCGCCTTCACCTTGTTCTCGTGACCGGAATAGGTGTGGATGACGTACCACTTCTTCCGTCCGGACGAGGGCGAACTCGGGGCGCCGGTGCCCTCGACCCCTTCCGCCCCTTCGGGCGTACCGGTGGCCGCGGTAACCTTGCCGCTCTCGATCTCCGACGAGCTAGTTGCGTCGCTCATATCCGATCCTCGTTTGCCTATCGCCGGTTTGCCTATCGCGGCGGAAAGGAGCTCCCTTCGACCGGGCTTCGCGGGCTTGGAGCCCGCGTCCCAAGGAGGCGAAGCTCAAGCGTTGGTCGAGAAAGGGGCCTCGGCCGGCCCCAAGCTGGCACCTCAAAGAATCGAGGTAATGACGAACCCCACCACCCGATCGATCACGCTGATGAAAATCGAAATGATCGTCACGGTCACGATGACCACAAGGGTCGACTCGCGAAGCTCTTCCCGACTCGGCCAAGAGACCTTTCGGGCCTCGACCTTTACCTCCTGGAAGAACGTCTGCGCACGCTCAGGGATTGAGCGCGTCGTCGCGGGGGCCGGTGCTTGCGCCATGGTTCCCTTTCTTCGATCAGTTCAGGCTCGATCAGTCCTGGATCTCGGTGACGACGCCGGCGCCGACGGTGCGGCCGCCTT
>CAZZAH010000095.1:0-4981 GCA_964652115.1 uncultured bacterium
CCCAGGTTTCGCGTCTCCGCCTTGATCGCGTAGAAGAAGGCGGTGGCGAGGCGGCGATCGATCAGCTGCTCCGAGGCGAGGAGGTACTCGCTCATGATGGTGGCGGTGGCGCCGTAGTCTTCGCGCACATCGAAGTAGGGCGCGCGCCGGGTTTGCGGGCGGCAAGGATGATGGTCGATCACGACCGCGGGGACGATGTTCGCCGGGAGGGAGTTGTTGCCGGTCTCGGGCTGCGTGTCGACCAGGGCGAACCCGTCGTAGCTCGCGAGGTCGAGCTCCGCGATCGGACGAAGCGGCACCCTGAGCACCTGAACCATCGTTCGATTCTCGCCGCGACCGATGATGCCGCCGTAGGCGAGGTCGACATCGAGGCGGCGCTGGCGCCTGAGCACCTTCATCAGTCCCCAGCCGGCGGCGATCGAATCGGGATCCGGATTGTCGTGCGTGAGGACGAGGACGCGGCGGCACTTCGCCAGCACGCCATAGAGTCGCTCGAGGCGCGCCGATTCGGCAGCCCGTGCGCGACGTGGGGTGGCTTCGCCTCGGCTTTCTTGCTTCGACTTCATGGGAAACCAGGCGATGGTAGGGAGCGCTCGGGGCAAGGGTCAAGCTTCGCCCCGAGCGAATTGCCTGGCTCCCTCGGTTCAGGGTCGGCGAATCAGGCGCCCGGACACGGTCGATTCGCCCGCGCGCAGGCGGTAGAAGATCACGCCCGACTGTTCCGGCGCCAAGGAGAGGCTCCGCCATCCCGCCGGCTCGACGCCCCGCGTGATGCGTTGGAGCAAGCGCCCACTCGCGTCGTGCAAGCTGAGCGAGACCTCCGCCGACTCAGACAAGCGATAGCGCAGCGTCGTGCTCTCCGCGAACGGGTTCGGCTCGGCGAAGCAAAGGAGGCGGAGCTCACCAGCGAGCGGCTGCGAGTCGGACGAGGTGACGCCCGTCCCCTCCGTGATCGTGACCGCCCGATCGGCCGCGAAGTTGGAAAGGACATCCCGACCGCCGGCCGGCCACTCGACCACGACCGAGTCCGCAACGGCATCCCCACCGAGCCCGAAGTGAAGCTCGAGGTTTTGGCCGCAGTAGGCGGTCTGTCCTTGCACCACTCGCGTGAGCCAGGTCGGCTGGCCGGCGATCGTCGCCTTCACACGCACCTTCGCCCCGATGGCCGATCGATTGGAGTCGACCCCGCGACACCGAACCAAGAGCCAGTGATTGCCGTTCGCGTTGTCGTTTCGATAGAGCGAGTTGTTCTCCGTGTTGCTCACGGTGCGCGCGCAGAAGAGGTCGAGGTCGCCGTCTCGATCGTAGTCGCCGAAGGTCGCGCCGTAGGTCCAGCCGAGGTCGGTGACGATCGCGCCGGTCGTCACCTTGACGAAGGAGGCGGTGCCGGTCTCGACCTTCTGATTCATGAAGAGGAAGTTGCGCTTGGTTCCTCCGCCGAACGCGTTCGAGACGAAGACGTCGAGGTCGCCGTCGTTGTCGACGTCGCCCCAGTCGCCCGAGACCGACCAGCCGCCCGAGGTCACGAGCGGATCGCCGGTGATGGCGGTGAAGGCGCCACCGCCGTTGTTTCGATAGAGCTGCTCGTGCTGGCTGCCGGAGTTGATCACGAGGACGTCCATGTCGCGGTCGTTGTCGTAGTCGGCCCACGCGCCGCTGAACGACTGGCTGCTTCCGGTGACGATGTCGCCGCTGGTGATCGCGACGAAGCTCGCGGTGCCGGTCTCGATCAGCTGGTTTCGGTAGAGGTTCTCGTTTTGGTTCTCCTCGTTCACCACGAAGAGGTCCTGGTCGCCGTCGTCGTCGTAGTCGATCCAGGTCGCGCCGCGCGAGAGGGCGATGTCGGTCACCTCGGGCCCGCTCGTCACCGCGGTGAAGATGCCGCCCCCTTCGTTGTGATAGAGGAAGTTCGCCTCGGCGTTGGCGACCCCGTCGCCGCTGTTCGAGACGTAGAGATCGAGGAGCCCGTCGTTGTCGTAGTCGCCGAAGGAGCAGGTCTCGGAGTGGCCACCGCTCTCGACCACCGGACCGCTGGTCACCTTGGTGAAGCTCCCGTCGCCGTTCCCCGTGTAGAGCATGTCGACGTCGCCGTACCAGGTGACGACGCAGATGTCGAGGTCACCGTCGTTGTCCAGGTCGCCCGCGCTCGCGCCGTCCGACTTGCCCGCGTCATTCACGCTCGGGTCGCCGGTCACCTTGGTGAAGCTGTAGCTCGGCGCGCCGCTGTTGAGGTAGAGGAAGGCCTTCTCCCCCGCCGCCGGTCCGTTGGTGACGTAAAGGTCGAGCGTTCCATTCCCGTCGACATCGAGCCAGTTCACGCTGCGGGAGGCGCCGCCGTCGTTCACCGCCGGTCCGGTCGTGATGCGGGTGAAGCTCTGGGCGGCAGCTCGGTCACTCGCCGTCAAGGCGAGAGCGATCAGGACGAAAGGAACCACGCGCATTCGGTCCTCCTTGAGGGCGGCGGTGAACGAACCCACTTCGTTCCTCGCGCGTCACACGAAGGACGCTAGAAGCGGAAGGCGACCTTCCCCAGCGGGGTGCGACGGCCGAGCGCCCTGGGTCGACGAAGCGCGGCCTTCGCGCGATCAACCGAGCGGGCCAGGATTCGGGGAGCGTGACCCTGCCGGCCCTATCGCGCCTGCTCGAGGGCGGCGATCAACCGCTCGCGATAGGTTCGGCTGACCGGCAGAGAGCGGCCGTCGGCCAAGGCCACCTCGCCGTCGCCGTTCCCCTCGGTGCGGAGCTCACGCACTTGATCGATGCGCGCGAAGTAGGAGCGATGAAGCCGCACGAAGAGCGCCGGATCGAGCTTTCGTTCCAGCCCCGCCATCGTCTCGCGGAGCAGATGCTCCTCCTTCGCGAGGTGGAGGCGTGCGTAGTCGCCGTCGGCCTCGATCCAGAGGATCTCCCCCGCCGGCACCACGCGCATCGAACCGGGCGAGCGGACGAGGAAACGCTCCGGATAAGGCCGCTCGCGCATGATCGAACGCACCAACTCCTCGACCGCGGGACGATCGAGGCCGCCACCGAGCAGACGGCGCGCGCGTTCCAGCGCGATCGCGAAGCGCTCGGGATCGATCGGCTTCAAGAGGTAGTCGATCGCGTGCACCTCGAAGGCCTGAAGCGCATGAAGGTCATAGGCGGTGACGAAGATCACCGCGGGCGGGCGCGAGGCGCCGAGAGCATCGAGCACCTCGAAGCCGTCGAATCCCGGCATCTGCACATCGAGGAAGAGAAGATCGACCGGCGAGCTCTGCAACCGCTCGACCGCGTCGATGCCGTCTTCGGCCTCCCCCACCAGCAAGATGTCGGGCACGTTCGCGAGCAGCGTGCGGAGCCCTTCGCGTGCGAGCGGCTCGTCGTCGGCGATAAGCGCGCGGATCACGCCGGAGCTCCCGATCGAAACGGCAGCTCGACCGCGACACGGCATCCACGACCGGCGGTGTCGAGCACCTCGAGCCGCTGCGCGTCGCCGTAGAGCCGCGCGAGTCGAAGCCGCGTGTTCTCGAGGCCGGTGCCGATTCGATTGGTCGTTTGCGGGAAGCCCGGACCGGAGTCGCTCACCTCGAGCCGCAGCTTCCCGTCGACCCGGACGGCGAGAATCCCGAGTGTCCCCGGTCCGGGCACACTACCGATGCCGTGGCGGAGCGCGTTCTCGACCAACGGCTGAAGCACGAGATACGGCACGCTGGCGCTCAAGGTCTCGGGCGCCACGCTGCGCTCGATCGACAAGCGCTCACCGAAGCGAGTGCGTGCGATCTCCAGGTAGCGATCGAGCAGCGAGAGCTCTTCCTCCAGCGGCACCTCGGCGCGGCCGCCGTGATCGAGGGTCGCGCGAAGGAACTCGCTCAGGTTTCGCAGCATCACCTCCGCCTTCTCCGGATCGCTGCGCACGAGGACGGAGATCGCGTTCAGGGTGTTGAAGAGGAAGTGTGGTTGAAGCTGCATCTGCAGCGCTTCGAGCTGCGCGCCGGCGAGATCGGCCTCGAGCTTGGCCGCGTGGTGCTCCTCCTCCTGAAAGCGGCGCGCGTACTCCCAGGCGTGGTGGAGCAGCACGACCAGCAGATAGAGAAAGATGCCGTAGTCGAGCGAGCCCAGGGTCGCCTGAAAGAGGTCGCCGAGGTTGACCTCCTTCGCGCGTGCGCCCAAGAAGGGCAGCGCGAGGAGATCGCTCGCCATCTTCTGCGGAAAGGCGATCACCACCCCAAGGCCGAGATGAAGGAGGAGTCGGCGCGGCCAATTCCTGCGCTCGATCCGGAAGCGCGCCGCCAGGCGAAGCAGGAGTGGAGTGAGCGCGATCCACACGCCGATGTAGAGCGCGTGGCTGACCAAGATCGTAAAGGTGCTGCGCGTCGATCCGACCGCGCGAAGGTAGGTGAAGGAGAGCGCGGTGTAGAACACCCCGAACGCGCCCCAGAGGGCCAGGATGTACAGCCACCTTCGGTTCACGGATCGTCCCTCACTCTGCCGCGGATTCGCGGAGCAGAATAGCGCTTCCGACAAAACGCGCGCGCCCCATCCTACGCGGACGAGGCGCGTGCGCGGTTCGGAAGGACTCGGGCTACCTCAGAACGACGACCCGAACGGGTTCGAGGTTCCGGGTCCCGAGGACCCGCGCGAAGTAGACGCCCGGCGGCGCCCGATGTCCTTCCGCATCGATTCCATCCCACGTCGCCGGGAGGAGGCCTGTCGAACCGCTCCGGGCCAGTGAGAGGTCTCGCACCTTTCGTCCGCCTACATCGCGGATTTCAATCCTCGCGTCCAAGCCGAGCGCTTCGTTTCCACGCACGGCGAAGGAGATGCTGGTCGAGGCGGGATTGGGCGAGGCGAGGAGACGCCCCACCAGGTCGGCTGGGCTCTCCACGCCGGTCGCCGGCATCGTCTCGTGGATCGTGATCTTCTGACCCACCGCGACGTTCGCCACCGTCTGCGTGATGCGGCCGCCGTTGGAGCCCGGCCAGTGAATCACGAGATCGACCGC
>CAZZAH010000095.1:4991-11474 GCA_964652115.1 uncultured bacterium
CCGCCGACGCGCTCGGCAGACCGAAGTGCGCGTCGCCCGCGTTTTGCGCCGCGAAACCACCGTTGGCGCTGATCTCTCGCACGGCGATGCGGTGCGCGCCCTCCCCTGCATGGCCGACATCGAAGACCTCGACTCTCGCGCCGACGCCATCGCGGTTCGAGAAGGGGGTGCCGAGATCGTGGCGATGCCCCACCAGATGCACGATCAGAGCACCCGCGGAGCTCGAGTTTCGGTAGAGGTAGTTCTGCACCGGCGAGTGCTCGTTGCCGATCGCGGCGTCCAGGTCAAGGTCGCCGTCACAGTCGGCGAAGGAAACGCCGTCGGTGCTCGACAGACCGAACTCGGCTTGCTGAGCAAAGACGCCGCCGCCTTGATTGACGAAGAGGTAGTTCTGGCCCGCGCTGGTGAAGTCGCCGTTGGCGGTGGCGGCATCGAGGTCGCCGTCGTTGTCGACGTCGCCCCACGCGATCGAGTTGGTGTCGTCGCTGCCGAACTCGGCATGGCCGGTGAAGGTCCCGTTGCCGTTGTTGACGTAGAGCTCCGAGCCCATCGCGTTCCAGTTGCCCACCGCCAAGTCGGGATCGCCGTCGTTGTCGAAGTCGCCCCAGGCGAGCGACGCGGTGTCGTTGAGCCCGAACTCCGCGCGTTCGGTGAAGACGCCGTGCCCGTCGTTGACGTAGAGGTAGTTCTGCTGCTCGGTGCCGGTGAAGCCGCCGTTTCCCACCGCCAGATCCTGGTCGCCGTCGAGATCGAAGTCTGCCCAGGCCACCGCGTCGGTTTGGCCGAGTCCGAACTGCGCCTCCTCGTTGAAGGTGCCGTTGCCGTTGTTGCGGTAGAGATAGTTCTGCTGCGCGACGCCGAGGATGCCGTTCCCCACCGCGAGGTCGAGGTCGCCGTCCGCGTCACAATCGGCCCAGGCCATGGCGATCGTGCGGCGTGCGATGGCGCCGAACGCATTCACGCTCGTGTAGGTGCCGTCACCGTTCCTCACCCAAAGCGCGCTCACTTGATTCTGACGTCCTTCGGCCAGGTCCTCGTCGCCGTCATTGTCGAAGTCGCCGAAGACGAGGCAGAAGGTGTTTCGCGGAACGCCGAAGGGGGTCGTTTGCGTGAACTGCCCGGTGCCATCGTTCAGGTAAAGCCACTTCGCGGCGCCGGCGTTAGAGACCGCCGCGTCCATGTCGCCGTCGCCGTCGGCGTCGCCCCAGGAGATGGTCAAGGTGTTGCCGGCGCCGAACTGCGGCTCGGCGACGAAGGCGGCATGCGCTCCTCCGGCCAAGGCAAGCCCACCGCTCAGAAGGCAGATCCCGATCGTGCGCTGTCGACGATGCATTGCGCTCCTCCTTGGCCGGACGCGCTGCTTCGAGCCGCCAGGCCGGCACTCTCCCCGGACAGGATGGTTCCTCGCCCAAGAAGCATGGAGGCTCGAGCGACGGGACGAAATCACGATGGGACGAAGCGAGGGGATGGCGGGATCGACCGCCCGCGCGTGGGGACGGGCCGCGGGCTACGCCGTGCGCTCGAGCATCGCCTTCAGCCGATCGGCGTAGCTTCGGCTCGCCGGCAGCTCACGGCCATCGAGAAGCCTCACCGTCGCCCCGCCGGAATCGAGGCTCTCGAGCCCACGCACTCGGTCGAGGCTCACGATCCAGGCGCGATGGATGCGGCAGAATCGACGCGGGTCGAGCTTCGCCTCGAGCTCCTTCATCGTCTCGCGGTGAAGGTGCTCCTCCTTGCCGACGCGGATCCGAACGTAGTTGCCGTCCGCTTCGATCGTGTCGATGTCGTCGGCGCGAACGAAGACCACTCGACCGGGCGAGGTGACCGCGATCCGCTGGAGATAGCCCTGCTCCTTCTCCAGCATCGCGAGCAGGCGGCTGACACGTTCATCGAGCACGCCGACGCGCCGCGCCCGTATCTCCGCCTTCGCGCGCTCGAGGCTCGAGCGAAAGCGCTCCGGCGCGAAGGGCTTCAAGAGGTAGTCGATCGCCTGCACGTCGAAGGCACGAAGCGCGA
Source organism: uncultured bacterium (assembly GCA_964652115.1). Lineage (GTDB taxonomy): Bacteria > Eisenbacteria > RBG-16-71-46 > CAIMUX01 > CAIMUX01 > JADJQY01. The sequence continues at coordinate 7,008 of CAZZAH010000095.1, forward strand.
ACTGATCGTGCGCGGTGACGAAGATCACGACCGGCGCCTGCGCGCGTGGGAGCTGGCGCAGCACCTCGAAGCCGTCGGCCCCCGGCATCTGCACGTCGAGGAAGACGAGGTCGGGAACGAGCTCCGCGATTTGCCTCACCGCGTCGAGGCCGCTGGCGCACTCGCCCGCGATCTCGATCTCCGGCTCCTCCGCCAGCAGCGCGCGGATGCGATCCCGCGCCAGCGGCTCGTCGTCGACCAAGAGGACGCGAAGCGGGCTCATCGACCCCATTGCTCCTTGGGACGAAGGTCGACCGACCGCGCCTCGACCGCTTGCTCAGGCTCGGGCGCGGTCGCGACCCGCCAGGGGACACGCAGCGAAACCTCGAGCCCGCCCCCTTCGCGGTTTCTGGTTTCGAGCGCGGCCGCGTCGCCGTGCAGCATGCGGAGACGTTCGCGCGTGTTGGTCAGCCCAAGTCCGGTCGAGCCGCTCGAGCCGGCGCCGACGTTCCCGGACTCGGCGATCCCCGGCCCGTCATCCTCGACCCGAATGCGGAGCGCACCGCCGTCGCGATCGGCGCTCAGGCGGATCTCCCCACCTTCGAGGCGCGGCGCGATCGCGTAGCGGATCGCGTTCTCGACCAAGGGCTGGAGCACGAAGGCGGGCACCAGCACGTCGAGCGCGTCGGGCGAGATCGCGCGAACCACGCGAAGCCGATCGGCATGCCGCGTCCGCATGATCTCGAGATAGCGATCGAGCAGCGTCAGCTCCTGCCCGAGCGTCACCTCCTGCCCGGACCGAGCCTCCAAGCTCATCCGAAGGAGATCGGAGAGCTGCGCGATCATGCGGTCGGCCGCGGGCGGATCCTTGTGCACGAGCGCCGAGATGGCGTGGAGCGTGTTGAAGAGGAAGTGCGGCTGAAGCTGCATCCGCAGCACCTCGAGCTGCGAGTTCGCGAGCCTCGCCTCGAGCTGCGATGCGGTCAGCTCGCGCTCCTGCAGGCGACGGTTGTACTCGAAGGCGTGGCTGATCCCGATCACGATCCAATAGATCAGAAGGTCGAAGCAGACGCGGATGACGAAGTAGGCGCGAAATCCGCTCGGCTCCGGCTTGTCGAGCCAGAGGTCGAGAGCGTAGTTGAGGCTGATCTCCGCCGTGACGAAGGCCAAGCTCGCCAGGAGGTGAAGCCAGATGTTTCGGCGCCAGGTCGCGCGGCCGAGCGGAATGTGCCGGTTGAGCCGAATGAACGGGATCGCGACCAGGGCGCAGCCGTACCACGCCGCCATAGTCGTCATAATCTCGCGCGTGGGAAACGGCTTCCCCGTCACGGTGGCTTGGTAGATCGCGCTCGCGAGCAGACGGTTGACGCCGACCAAGGTCCAGACGCCGAAGTAGAGTAGGGCGCGAAGGAGCGAGAGCGATTTCCGTGATAGCAAAGGATCCTCCGGGAGCTGTGCCTAGAGCTCGCGCTACGCGAGCCCAGCCGCTCACCTGGTCCCGGAAACCGCGGTGAGCGCCCAGCAAGAGAGCGTCGAACGAGGATAGCATCTCGACTCGCGCGTCGATTCGCTATTCTCCGCCTCCATGTGCCCAACCGAAGGTGAAGGACCGATTCCGCAGGCCTTGGCGCCGCTCGCGGTGGCGCCGGAGATGTTGGCGCCGCTCGGGTCACCGCGAACGGCGGAGCAGGAGCGGATTCAATCGGGGCCGCTGATCCCCACCCTGATCCGCCTGGCCGCGCCGGTCTTCGTCTCGATGCTGCTCTACACCCTCTTCAACGTGGTCGACGCGATCTGGGTCGGAAGGCTCGGCCCCGCGCCGCTCGCCGCGGTCACCACCTCGATGTTCGCGAGCTGGATCCTGATGGGTGTGGCGCAGATGATCTCGGGCGGCTTGACCGCCGTCGTGGCCCGTCACGTCGGCGCGGGCGACGCTCGTCGGGCCGATCACGCCGCCGCGCAGGGGCTTCTGCTCGCCGTCGTGTTCGCGGTCATCTTCGCCGCGAGCGCGCGTGAGGCCGCACCCGCGCTCTTCCGTTTCCTCGGCACGACCCCGGAGGTAGCGGACGCCGGCCGGCGCTTTCTCGGACCGCTCCTCTTCTTCTGCCTCCCCTTCTTCCTCTCGAGCAATCTGGAGGCGATCCTTCGCGCGCACGGCGACACGCGAACGCCGATGCTGACCACAAGCGTGGCGGTTCTGTTGAATCTGGTGCTCGATCCGCCGCTGATCTTCGGCTGGGGCCCGATTCCGGCGATGGGCGTGGGCGGCGCCGCGCTCGCCACCATCATCGCGCAGTCGTTGAACGCTCTCCTGCTCGGCATCCTGGTCGCGCGGCGACGCGCCCGCTTCCCGCATCTCGCGGCGGAGCTCCGCGGCATCGATCTCGGCGAGATGTTGAAGCTCCTTCGGATCGGCGTTCCGACCGCCTTCGGGGTCGTGCTCTTCTCCCTCGTCTATCTCTTTCTGAGTCGTGTGGCGGCCCGACTCGGCACCGATGAGCTCGCGATCCTGGGCGTCGGCAATCGCCTCGAGTCGCTCTGCTATCTCTCGACCGACAGCCTCTCGATCGCGGCCGCCACCATGGTCGGACAGAACCTCGGCGCGCGAAACGTCGCCCGCGCGAAGGAGGTCGGCAGGCAAGGCTCAGTCGTCGCCCTCTGCCTAGCGAGCGCGCTCGGCCTCGTCTATCTGTTCTGGGGACGCGAGCTCTTCGGCCTCTTCGTGCGCGAGGAAGCGGTGCGCGTCGAAGGGGGCTTCTACATGCGGGTGTTGGCGCTGAGCCAGCCGCTGATGGGGGTCGAGATTCTGCTCTCGGGGGTCTTCGCCGGCGCGGGCTACACCTTGGCGCCGACCTGGATCAGCTCGGTCATCAGCGTGCTTCGCATCCCGCTCGCGATCCTCTTTGCGGTGAAGCTAGGCTTCGGCTTGGCGGGGCTCGCCTGGGTGATCACCCTCACCTGCATCGTCCGCGGCATGCTGATGTACGGGCTCTACGTCCGAGGTCGCTGGGTCCTGACTCCCCTGTAAGGCGACGATCGGCAGGATGCGCGCGATGCGCGACTGCACCGGCAGGATCACCTCGACCATGGTGCCGGAGCCGGGTTCGCTCTCGATTCGAATGCGCCCTTCGTGGCGCTGCACGATCCCGAGCGCGGCCGAGAGTCCGAGGCCGCGCGTCCGCTTCCCCTTCGTGCTGAAGAAAGGATCGAAGGCGTGCGCGGCGGTGTCGCCGGTCATGCCGACGCCCGGATCGCTCACGCGCACCACGACCGAGTCGCCTTGCCCCTCGGTATGGATCGTGATCTCGCCGCCGCTCGGCATCGCCTCGACCGAGTTGATCAGCACGCGATGGAAGACGTCCTGAAGCAGAGGATCGGATCCGCGCACCGGCGGCAGCTCGCCTAACTCGAGGCGAATCGATACCAGCGGCGCGTCGGGCGGCCGCGTCGTCCGCCAGATGTTCTCCTGATAGAGCGCGAGCTCGCGCAGCATCGCGTTGATGTCGACCTCGCCGAAGCGCAGGTCGACCTGCTCGCCGTAGTACTCCTGCAGATGGCGGAGCATGTCGCCCGCCTTCAGCGCCGAGGCTTGAATGATGTTCAGGTTGTTCCGGATCGACTCGTCGGTCGTCTTCATCTGGAGGAGCTGGCAGCGACCCATCATGACCGCGAGGAGATTGTTGAAGTGGTGCGCCACCATCGCGGTCATCTCGCCCATCGCGCGGAGGCGCTCGCTCTGCACCACCTGGCCGAGCAGCCGGCGCTTCTCCGTCACGTCCGAGAGGATGAGCTCGAGCACCGGTTGACCGTGCAGCTCGGCGCCGCGTCCACGCACCTCGAGATTGACCGGACGACCGGTGCGGGTCAGGCCGACCACCTCGAGGCGGAAGGGATGGCCGTTCTCCTCCGCCGCGCGGAAGCGCTCGCGCGCGACGCGGTGGAAGTTCGGATGAATGATCTGCATCCAGCGGAAGTTGTCTTGAAGCACCTTCTCCTGCGGATACTGGAAGATCTCCTCGAAGGCCCGATTGACGAAGGACAGGCGCGATCCTTCGATCAGGACGAACGCGTCAGGGCTCCCCTCGATTAGGAGTCGGTACCGCTCGCGTGAGTCGGTCAGCTCCGAGGTGCGGCGCTCGACCGCCTGCTCGAGCTTGGCGTTCAGCGTGGTGAGCTCATCCTTGGCCGCGAGCAGCTCTCCCTTCTGGCGCGAGAGCGACTGGGCCACCTCGGCGAAGCGAGCGGCCAACTCCGCGATCTCATCCGCGCCCGCCTCCGGCTGATAGTCCCACTCACCCGCGTTCGTCTCGAAGCGCCCGGTCGCCTCGACCAGCCGTTGAAGCGGCCGCGTGATCCTCCGCGCCAGGAGGTGAGAGACGAAGACCGCGCCGATCGCGCCGACCAGCACCACCGCGAGGAGCCAGATTCGCGCGCGCCAGAGCTCGACCCGCGCCGAAGCCAAGGAGAGTCCGACCCGGATCGTGCCCC
>CAZZAH010000096.1:0-1868 GCA_964652115.1 uncultured bacterium
CGCGGCAACCAGAGCAGCGTGTGCAAGCCGAAGAAGGTCAGCGTTCCGACCAAGAGGCTGGTCATGCCCCAGAAGGTGTAGAAGAGGAAGGGGTACTTCTTCGAGTCGTGGTGCGTGGCGTGCGTGAGGTAGCCGGCGAAGCGTCGGTTCGAGCCGGGGTGACACTGGCCGCAGGTCTGCACGATGTGGTCGCGGCTCAGGGTCGACTTCGGATTCCACGGCGGGAGGATCGCGTGCGCGCCGTGACAGTCGTTGCACCGCGCGGTCTTCACGTAGCCCAGCTTCGACACCTTGCCGTGATAGGTCTCGAAGTAGGTCGCGGTGATCTCGCCGTGGCACTTGCCGCACTGGTTCATGATCTCGAGCTTGAAGTCCGACTCGTCGGTGCGCCTGATCTCGTGGGCCGAGTGGCACTCGGCGCAGGTCGGCAGCTTCTCCTTGCTCTTCGACACGGTCGGCGAGTGGATGCTGGCGGAGTACTGCTCGAAGATCCCGCGGTGACACTGCGCGCAGGTCTTGGCCACGTTCGCCGGATTGACGGTCGAGGCCGGGTCGCTCGCCGGCAGCTCGCCGTGCGCGGTGTGGCAGTTGGCGCAGGTCGCGGTCACGGTCAGTCCACTCTCGAGCAGCCCCTTGCCGTGAATCGACTCGGCGTAGTGCTCGACCATCCCTTTTTCCGAGCCTTCATAACGCACCGCCGCCTTCTGGCCCACACGGTGACATCCGCCGCAGAGGGTCGGCACGTTTCGCGGAAAGGTCGGCGACGCCGAGTCGGTCTTGCCGAGGATGCCGTGATCGCCGTGGCAATCACTGCACGCGGGAGCGTCGGGGCTTCCGGTCGCGGCCAGCTTGCCGTGCGTGCTCGTCTTGTAGATGTCGACCACCTCGGCATGGCAGACCGAGCAGTCGACCCTGGGCGCCACCGTCGAGCACGGCCGCTCGAGCGAAGGCGAGCAATCCATGTGGCACTGCACGCAGGCCACCCGCGAGTGACGTGAGTGCGAGAGCGTGTCGGCCGCGACGAAGAGACGCGCGGACGGAATGCCGGTCTGGGAAACCAAGTCCTTCCGATCGTGGCAGCTCATGCAGTCGCGATCGGCCATTCCCTGCGTGTAAAAAACCTTCCGCATCTTGTGCGGCGAGTGGCAATCGACGCAGGCCGGAATCAGGTGCGGCTGCTTCTCCCACAGCTCGCCGCGAATGACCTTGCGGTGCACCCTTTCGATCTGTGCGTGACATTGCGTGCAGGTGGTGGCGATCTGTTGACGCGAGATGGACGACGCGGGGTCGGTGTGCGGCAGGACGTGGTGCGCGGTGTGGCAGCTCGTGCAGACCGCCGTCACCACCAGCCCCTTCTTGAAGAGCCCCTCGCCGTGGATGCTCTCGGAGTAGTTGGTCAGGATGCTGTCCTGCGGGATCGCATGGAGGAGTTGGACCGGCGATCCCTCGTGATGGCAGGAGCCGCAGAGGTTCGGGATGTTCATCACCGCGGTGCGCGAGAGCGGGTCCTTATTCCTTCGGATGCCGTGAGTGCCGTGACAGGTCGTGCACTTCGGGGCGAGAGGATCGCCGCGCTTGACCGCGCGGCCGTGCAGACTTTCGTCGTAAAGCGTCTGCACGTCGTCGTGGCAGTTGGCGCACGCGACCGGCTGCAGCTTCTCGGGATGCGGCAGCTCGACACCCTGCAGGTCCGCGTGACAATCCATGCAGGCGATGTCGGCGTGTGGCGAACCGGCGAGTCCCGCGGCATCCAGGTGAGGCGGTTCGCCCGGCACGCGGTGGCCGGTCGGCGGACCGATCTCGTGGCAGTCGAGGCAAGTCTCCGAGCCTGTCGGAGGAGGCGTGTCGGCCGCGCGCGCATGCGAGAG
>CAZZAH010000096.1:1968-11326 GCA_964652115.1 uncultured bacterium
CCCGTCGCCGAAGAGAAACGCGCCGATTAGGCACCACTATCACAGCGACGACGATACTGAACCGTTTCTACTCGACCAGGTCAAGCCGCGAATCGCTGAGACGCGTTCCCGAGAGTGCGCTGCATACTGTGGGAACGTTCATCCACGGTCCTGCATTCGCTGGTCGACCAGAGAGAAGGAGGAGCGATGTCGCAACCGTACGACGCCGTCGTCATCGGATCCGGTCAAGGCGGCGACCCATTGGCCCGCGCGCTCGCCGCGGCGGGTTGGCGGACCGCGCTGATCGAGCGTGAGCATGTGGGCGGCACCTGCGTGAACGAAGGCTGCACGCCGACCAAGACGATGGTCGCGAGCGCACGCGTCGCCTACCTCGCGCGTCGCGGCGCCGACTTTGGCGTTCGAACCGGCGAAATCTCGATCGACCTCAAGACGGTGCGCGAGCGAAAGCGCTCGATCGTCGCGAGCTTCCGCGGCGGAAGCCAGGGCCGGCTCGAGTCGACGCCGAACCTCGAGCTGATCTTCGGCGAGGGCTCCTTCGAGTCGCCGCACGAGATCGAGGTCCGGCTCAACGCCGGCGGCACCGAGCGGCTCAAGACCAAGCGCGTGATCCTGAACACCGGCGCGCGGCCCGCCCCGGTCGAGCTGGCGGGCATCGATCGCGTACCGGTCCTCGACTCGACCAGCATCATGGAGCTCGACGAGGTCCCGTCCCACCTCATCGTTCTGGGCGGCGGATACATCGGCCTCGAGTTCGGGCAGATGTTTCGGCGCTTCGGCAGCGAGGTCACGATCGTGCAGCGGAGCTCTCGCCTGCTCGGACGCGAGGATCGGGACGTGGCCGAGGCGGTGGCGGAGATCCTGCGGGAAGACGGCATTCAGGTGCTGCTCGACACCGAGGCCCTTTCGGTCGAGCCGCACGGTGACGGCATCTCGCTCCGAGTGCGCTCGCGCGAAGGTGAGCGAGTGATCGAAGGCTCGCATCTCCTGGCCGCGATCGGGCGGAAGCCCAACGTCGAGCGGCTCCGATTGGAGCGTGCCGGCATCACCACCGCTGCCGGCGGGCACATCGCGGTCAACGATCGGCTCGAAACGAACGTCCCGGGCACCTACGCGATCGGCGACGTGAAGGGAGGCCCGGCCTTCACCCACATCTCTTACGACGACTTCCGCGTGCTGAGGAGCAACCTGCTCGACGGGAGCGCAGCGAGCGTGAAGGACCGCCTGCTCCCCTACGTCGTCTACATCGATCCGCAGTTGGGTCGCGTCGGCCTGAGCGAGGACGACGCCAAGGCACGCGGACTCTCCGTGCGCGTGGCCAAGATGCCGATGAGCTCGATTGCCCGCGCGCTCGAGGCGGACGAAAAGCGCGGCTTCGTCAAGGCGATCGTCGACACCGAGTCGGAGCGTATCCTGGGCGCCGCGGTCCTGGGCCTCGAAGGAGGCGAGATCATGGCGATCTTCGAGACCGCGATGTTGGGCAATCTGCCTTACACCACGCTCCGCGATGCGGTCTGGGCGCATCCTTCACTGGCGGAGGGACTGAACAACCTGTTCGCCAATCTGGGACCGTCGACGCGACCGGACGCGCGAACCTAGAAGAAGAGGCTCATCCCCGCGCGGGTCACGACCCCGTGATAGTCGAGGTAGAGGGTCCCGCGCGACTTGTTCGAGTCCCGCTCGTAGCGATCCACGCTCGCGAAGACCGACCAGTCGGGCCGAAGGCGATATCGACCGCCGAGCGCCACGTCGTGCGTGCTGTATTTCAGGCTCGCGCCGTTGTCGCCTCGAAGGTGGTCGTAGTTGGAGCGCGCGAGCTCGCTGTCAAAGCGCAGATCGAACGACTCGGTGAGCGAGAGACCCAAGCCGAGTCGCGCGCCCCGGCGGCGATAGTCCTCGTATCCCTGAAAGAGGTCGTGCTTGTCCGCGTAGTCGTACGCGAGGTCGAGCGACACGCCATGGAACAGCGGCCGCAGGTACTCGATCGACATACCGCGATAGCGATGGCGCTCGACCGGGTTCGACACCTCTTCCCGCCCGTTCACCAAGGACGCGGGTTCGGCGCGATACCCGCGCCTGCCGAGCGCGGAAGAGAGGTCGATCCAATGGCTCGTCCCGAAGCGAAAGCGATAGGCCATCGAGGTCGTCCACTGGCCCCAGTCGATCGAGTTCAGGCCCGAGGTTTCCGCGTAGTCCTTCCGCACACCTTCGATCGAGGCCCGAAGGCGATGACGAGGCGAAGGACTCCACTGCAACACGGCCTCACCCGCGGAGCGCCAGTAGCCGTAGTTCTGCGCGTAGTCCGCTCCGGTGATGGTGACCGCATCGTCGTTCTGATGACTCAGATCCATATCGAGCTCGAGCGAGGTCGTGCTCGAGAGGCGTCGCGTGAACCAGTTGCTCAGGTGTCCGTAGGCCCCGTCCAGGCGCGAGTGTCCCGGGTAAAGGGTCTGCTTCCAGTTGAGCGTGGTCAGCATTCGATTGCGTTCGCCGATCCGAAGGTCGTTCCTGGCGTAAGCCCAGTGCCCCCACGCGCTGCCGGATCGAGCACCGGCGTTCGGACTCCGATAGACGTTGTCGTCCGTGCCCATGAACGCGCTCGCCCCGAAGAGCAAGGAATGGCCGGCCGATTCGGCCGCGTGCCTCTTCGCCGAGAGGATCTCGCTCGGCGCACTGAAGCTCAGATCGCCGACGAAGGATTCTTCGTCATCCTCCTCGACGCTCGCGGCGAGCACCGGACCGGCGAGAGAGCACGGACCGATGACGCCGACGACCAGAAGGAGATTCACGCTCGACCGGATCGAGCAACGTATTCCCCATGCCATGTGCCTCGCCTCCTAGCGAGTGACGATCAGCTTGCTTGTCGCGGTCGCGGCCGGCGTATCGGCGCGAACGAGGTAAACGCCGGCCGGTAGCATTGCCGTGTCGAGGTCGAAGACGGCCGCGCCATTCAGATTCAGCTCGAGCTTCATTCGGGCACGACCGGTGACGTCCAAGACCGTGATCCGCGCCAGGGCGGGTTGAGCGCTCGCGAGCGAGATGGTCGTCCTTGCGTGTGCCGGATTCGGGCTCAGATGCAGCGACACGCCGATTGCGCTGGTCGAAGGAGCGTCGACCCCCGTCGGAGTCACGTTCGCGAATCGTTGGCCGTAGATCTCGAACTCGTCCGCGCCGAGGCCGCCGCTGATCTCGTCGCCGTGCCAGACGACGAGGTACTGGTTGGCGTTCCGGGCATAGGCCACCGCGGGAACGGACGCGTCACTGAATCCATCGCCGTCGGCTCCGACATCGCTCAACCGAAAGTCGTTCGTTCCGACCTCGGCGCCGCTCGCCGCCGTGACTCGCTGACCCCAGATCTCGTTCTCGCCGTTCACGACCGGAGAGGTATCGTCGTCGCCCTCCCAGACCACCAGGTACTCACCGGAGCCACGGTTGTACGCGACGGACGGCGACACGGCGTCGAAGGTTCCGTCACCGTCGGGTCCCATGTCGCTCAACCGGAAGTCGTTCACTCCGAGCTCCGCCCCCGCGCCGCTCAGACGCTGGCCCCAGATCTCCGTCTCTCCGGCGGCGAGGACACCGATGTTGTTCTGACCCTGCCAAACCACTAGGTACTGGTTGTCCAACTCGTCATAGGCGAGCGCGGGCGCGAAGGCGTCAAAGAGAGGGTCACCATCCGGACCCATGTCGCTCAAGCGCGCGTCGTTCGTCCCTAGCTCTACCCCGGCCGAGCTCAGGCGCTGTCCAAAGATCTCGAACTCACCGGAGACCAGGAGACCGCTGTTGTCCTCTCCGGCCCAGACGATCAGGTACTCGTTGTTCGTCGAGTTGTGGGCAATCGACGGGAGCAGGGCATCGAAGCCGCCATCCCCATTCGGACCCATGTCGCTCAGTCGGATATCGTTCGCACCGATCTCCGCGCCGCTCGCACCACTTAGGCGCTGTCCGAAGATCTCGGTCTCGCCGTCGACTAAAGGCGCGGTGTTGTCGTCGCCCTCCCACACCACCAGGTACTGGTTATCGATCGCGTTGTGGATTACCGCGGGTGACAAGGCGTCATAGAGGTCACTTCCGTTCGGTCCCATGTCACTGATTCGAAAATCGTTCGTACCGAGCTCCGCGCCGGTGGCTGCGTCGATGCGTTGCCCGAAGATCTCGAACTCTCCACGAATCATCCCGCCGGCATTGTCCTCGCCCGACCAAACCACCAGGTACTCATGGTTGACTTGGTTATAGGCGGCGGCCGGCTTCTGCGCGTCGTAGCTCGGGTCACCATCCGGACCCATGTCACTGATTCGGAAATCGTTCAGAGCAAGCTCCGCACCGCTCGAGGCGTCGATGATCTGGCCAAAGATCTCGGTCTCCCCTTCGACCAGCGGAGCGATGTTGTCGTCCCCTTCCCAAACCACCAGGTACTCGTTCCGATCCTGGTTGTAGGCCAGTTGCGCCGAACGAGCGTCGAAGTCGATGTCCCCATCGGGGCCCATATCGCTGTACCGCGCGTCGTCGGTGCCGATCTCGTTGCCGCTCGAAGCGACGATGCGTTGGCCGTAAATCTCGAACTCGTCATCGACCAGTCCGAGGGTGTCTTGATCGGCCTGCCAGGCGACCATGAACTCCGGCGTGCCGGACGGTTTGACCGCGACCACGGGCGCGGCTGCGCCGACGTTGGTAAATCCGGGTCGCCCCATGTTACTCAAGACGAAGTCGTCCGCGCCGATTTGCGCGCCGCTGGAGGCGACGACGCGCTGGCCGAAGATCTCGAACTCACCCGCGTCGAGCCCGCCCCCCTTGTCGTCGCCCGACCAGGAAACGAAGAATTCACCGCGCGCCGGGTTGTAGCCGATGGATGGAGCGCGCGCGTCCCACTTGGGGTCGCCGTCCTGCCCCATCGCGCTCAACCGCGTGTCATTCGATCCGCTCTCTAGGCCGGTGGTCGCGTCGATCAACTGACCGAAGATCTCGCGCTCCCCCTCGACCAAGGGCGCGATGTTGTCGTCGCCCGACCAAACGACGAGGTATCGATTTTCCGCCGATGCGTAGGACACCGCGGGATCCTGCGCGTCGTAGGTATCGTTACCGTCGGGACCCATATCGCTGATCCTGAAGTCGTTCGTGCCCACCTCGGCCCCGGTCGAAGCGTTCAACCTCTGCCCAAAGGCTTCGAACTCCCCATTGATCAAGAGGCCGGTGTTGTCGTCGCCGCTCCACACCACGAGGTATTCCGAGCGCGGCGCGGCGTAGCAGACGGCGGGAGCCTCCGCGTCGTAGTTGACGTTTCCATCCGCCCCCATGTCGCTGATCCGGAAATCGTTCGTACCGACTTGCGCGCCGGTCGCGCCGGCGACGCGCTGGCCGAAGATCTCCGCCTCCTCGTCGACCAGTAAGCCGGTGTTATCGTCTCCGCTCCAGACCACCACGTACTCGTTCTGCGTGGCGTTGTACGCGACGTCCGGTTCGGCGGCATCGAAAAGCGGATCGCCATCGGGTCCCATGTCGCTCAAGCGGAAGTCGTTCGTGCCCGCTTCCAAGCCGGTGGCGCCCGCGACGCGCTGGCCGAAGATCTCGAACTCACCGTTGGCCAGACCGGTCTCCTCGCCGGACCAAACGACGAGATACTCGTTGTTGACGGAGTTATACGCGACTGCCGGAGTGACGGCGTCGTAGGTCGTATCGCCGTTGGGGCCGACGTCACTGATCCGAAAGTCGTTCGTGCCCAGCTCGGCGCCGGTCGCGGCATCAATGCGCTGGCCGAAGATCTCGAACTCGCCATCGACCAGGCCGCCGACGTTGTCGTCCCCTTCCCAGACCACGAGGTACTGGTTGTTCACGCTGTTGTAGGCGATCGCGGCGCTCTGCCCATCGTAGGTAATGTCGCCGTCCGGACCCGCGTCGCTGATGCGGAAGTCGTTCGTTCCGATCTCCGGGTCGATCGTCACCGGATAAACGGCATCGCGAAGCTCGACGCCGTCGATCCGGATCTCCGTACCGCCGGCATCGACGTTCATGTCGGCGGCAAGGACGCGACCGTCCGCATCGTAGACTTTGACGTCACCCAGGCTCACGACGCCGGAGGCATCACGCCAAAGCCAACCCTGCCCTGTCTGCTCGAAGCTGCCCGCGCAGGCAATCTGGCCTCGAATGATCAAGTCCGCGTCGCTCGCGCTCAACGGAGCGGAAAGCACGAACTGCTGCTCGACCTGCTCGTCGCCGAACAGGTACCGCTCCTCGACGGCGCCTCGTGTATAGGTGACGCTGAGGCGGTCTTCCGTGCGCGAGGACGATGCTGCTACCGGGCCCGATTGAGGCCCGGCGGCGATCGGCGACTCTCCAACGACACTGAGCTCCGATAGTCGCCAGCTCCAACTCGGACCACGCCGCGGATCCAATCGCACTCCTTGATCCGTAAAGGTCATGGTGTGCCGCGGATGGTGGAGTACGAACCCGCCGTCGATGCTCTCGAGCTCGTTCACGGCCCGAGCGATCGCGGTCTCCGGCGAAATGCGCGGGACGCCCGTCGACTCCGAAGACGCCGCCACACCCAATCGCGGCACCAGGAAGAGCGCGTGCCCCAGAATCAGACTCGCCATCCACCGCATTACCTTGCCTCCTTCAGTTGTCGGGCGCTGTTGTCGTCGATCAGATTGGTGAGGTCGTGCCGAGGTGCCGGTTCGCCGAAGTACCGCGCGTGAGCGTGATCGACGATGCGCGTCACTAGCTGGGGAAACTCATAGCCCGCGGTCCGAGCTGCCAGCACATAGGCGCCGCCCTGCCCAAGCGAAGCCATCGAGTTGACCTCGAGCACGAAGGGATTGCCCTGCGGGTCGACGCGAATGTCGATCCGCGCATAGTCGCGGCAGCCGCAAGCGTGATAGGTGTCGAGCGCGATCTTCTCCAGTCGCTCGCGCAACGCCGGCGGAATCGGCGCTGGGCAGATCTTCTCCGGCTCGTCGGTTGTTTTGTGAAACTTGTCCTGCTTGGTCATGATTCGCATCGAGCGCGTTCCGAAGTCAAGCTCGACCGGGGGCAGGATCTCGACCGGGTCATTGCCGAGCAGTCCGATCGCGACCTCTCGCCCGTCGATGTATTCCTCGACCAGCGCGTCTTGCCCGTACTCCTTCACGATGTGCTCGACCGCGGTGGCGAGGTCATCCCGATCGAAGACCAAGGCGAGCCCGAGGCTGGTCGATTCATGGCGCGGCTTGACCACCAGCGGAAAACAGAGGGAGGAGTCGAAGTCCTCCGGACGCATCATCGAGCAGAAACGCGGCGTGGGAACCCCCACCCACTGCATCATCACCTTGGTCACGATCTTGTCCAAGCAGACGCCGTGCGCGCGAGGGCTGGAGCCGGTATAGGGCACGCCCGCCAGCTCGAGCATTCCCGGAACGTGCAGATAACGACCTTCTCCCTGGATGCCATAGGCCATGTTAAAGACAAGACCGGTCGGCCGCCCGGTGTCCGGGTCGGGCGGCATGAAGGCCTGAAGCTCGGACAAGAGAGTCATGTCCCCTTCCATTACCCGAACTTGGTGACCGCATGACCGGAGTCCATCCGCGACCGACTGCACGCTGTGCTTGCCGTAGATCTCTCGGGTGGGAGCCCCGAATCGCGCGATGGTGCCTTCGTTGTTGCGGTTTCTGACGACCGCGATCCTCATTGGGCTGTTCTCCTCGAAAGTGGGTCGGGTAAGAGCGACGGTGGTTCGCTCTGGGGTTCTGGAGTCGGAACAGGACGGAGGGCGTTCATCGACTTCGCCGGGGAGGACCTCTTCGCCTTCGCGCGCTTTCTCTTCGCCCGCTTCTTCACCGGAGGGTTGAGGCGACTGAGTAGCCGAAAGCCTAAGAACTCAGAGATCAGCACGATGGAGGCGATCTCGAGCAGAAGCAGCTCGGGGTTGCTCGCGAGCAAACGCTCGATACCGGGGATGGCCGCCACTCCCGTGATCAGCACCGCGACCGCGGCGGTGGCGGTGCCCCGCCAAAGGGCCGAACGGTAACCTTCACGTCGCAGCGTGCTGGCAAAACCGTCCGCGGTCAGGCAAAGCACCACCAGCGGGAAGTAGGCCGTCCGACTGAGGACTTCCCAGTGGAGCGCGCGAGCGAGGAGCAGTGCCATCATCACGATCGTCGCCACAGTGCTCAAGCTCACCGCCAATCGAGCGAAGTACGGCAGCTTGATCTTCTTCAGCATCGGCTTGACGGCGACGATCACGCCGACCACCAGCGCGAGGAAGAAGAGGCCGAGGAGCACGCCGGTAATCTGAAAAGCGATTGCGAGCAGGACCGAACGGAAGGGTCCGAGCACGCGGATTCCGAGCGTGACGCGGAAGAAGACGACGATCGCCGCGCCAAGCGGCACCAGCAGCACATGCGCAACGCGCGAGTGCACCAGGGCGGGAGAGCCTTGGAGCGAGACCATCTCGCGAAGCCAGGCACCGAACGGCAGGGAGGACTGCTTGAGCAGAATGCTGACGATCGGAACGAGGACAAGAGCGAGCACCATCCACCCGCGCGCACCGGTGAGGTTGCCTCGGTTGAAGCGACGTTTCCGTGGAGGAGACATCTTGCCGGCGTCAGCAACCATCGGCGGAGCCCTCGCGTCGAGGGTCGGCGGCGCCGATCCAGTTGCCGTCCGCCGATCGTTGAATCGCCTGAACCGCACCCATCGAATAGCTGTGTGCCGCCTTGATCTGAGCAGGGCGGTACCGCGCGGCGAGGCGCGTCAGTAGCGGCTCGGTCGCGATACGTCTCTCGAGCATCGGCCTGCCCGTCAACATGGTGTGAATCCGAGGCGCGTCGAGAGCAGCGTCGATGCTCTGGCCGCGATCGATGACCTGAAGGATCACCTGGAGCAGCGATGAGGTGATCCGACGACTGCCCGCCGCGCCCAAGGCCAACATCGGGGTGTGAGGAGCACCTTCAGCCCGCGAGAAAACGAATGCCGGCGCGGCGTTCGACTGGGGCATCGCGTTCGGCCCGAGCCTTGACGGGTGTCGATACCGCGGGCAGGTGCAAAGGTAGTTGTTGTAGATAAAGCCGAGTCGCTCACTCGCCACCTTCGCTCCGTAGAGCGATTGGACCGACTGCGTGAGCGATACGACCATGCCGTCACGGTCGGCCACGCAGAGGTGGGTCGTGTCGCCGGGACCTTCAGCGGGGCGCGGGCCGGGTCGCAGGGTGCCGCTCCGGATCTCTCGCGCGATCTCGGCCGCACGGTCGTCGCTCAGCATCCACGAGAGAAAGGACGGTGAGAGTCGTTCGGGATCGATCGGCCAGCGAGCGCGCTCCCGGAAGATCGATTCGATCAGAACCGCGAGCGCTTCGTACCACGCCACCTCATCGCCCACCAGGCTCGCCAG
>CAZZAH010000097.1:0-6290 GCA_964652115.1 uncultured bacterium
CTTCGTGCGGGCCGGCGCTCAAGCTTTCGCGCATGAGCGTCCGCACTTCTCGTCCGGCGACGTCGTAGACGACCAGCTCGGCCAGGCCGGCCGACGCGAGCGAGAAGCGAACGACGGCGCGGGGATCGCCCGAATTCCGGATGGCGAGCCTCTCCATCGCGCCCCGATCCGCCTCGAGCACGATGCAGTTGGTGATCCAGAACGACGTCAGGCCCGAGACGGCTCCGCTCGCGCGTTCGTCTTCGAGCGCCGCGAGTATCGCCGCCTGGGAGCGGCTTGCGGTCTCGCGCAGCGATTCCACCACGCGACGATGACGCTCTTGACGGGTGGCGTTCCGGGCGTCGAGTGCGCGGCTCAACTCCTCGATCGGCGCCTGCTCGCGCGGATAGAGAATCACGCTCCACTTGGTGGACGACGAGGCCGCTTCGATCGCGGCGCGGAGCCCGGGCTCGATCTCGCCGGCTGGTGTCGAAGTCGCGTGGGTCAGGAGGGCACAAGCGAGGACGGCAACAGACAACCAGTAAGAGGCATGAGCATGACGAGCCGGAAGACATCGAAAGCGGAACAAATCCGCGGGATTCCTCGCCAAGGAGTGGTCTGACGGTGTCACGGACCCCCTCCGGAATTTATACAGAGCGTCAAACGGACGCGTGGTCAGCGCCGACTGCTTCACGTCAGAGGGGGGAGGCGCCAGTGCGCTTGCAAACCTGTATGAGACGCCGACGAGGGATGTCAAGGTGCGCATCCCAGCGGCACAACAGAGCTCCGAGGCGCGAGGCGCACTCCGCGGGGACGGAGTCGATCAGGCTTATCGTGTGCCCAGCGCGCCCGACGGAATCGCCGCCCGCATCCGAGCCGCGAGCGTGTTGTCCGGTTCAAGGCGAACGACCTCACGCAGGCATGAATCGGCTTCGGCCCACCTGCGCTCGGCACCGCACACCTGCGCCAGGGCGAGCATGGCGTAGGTGTTATAGAACTGCAGTTCGATCACTCGCCGAAACTCCGCCTCCGCGGTGGGTAGATCCCCGTGTCGCGCGGCGGCCGTGCCGAGCAGGTAGTGCGGTTGCACGAGCCCTGCCGTCGCTTCATCTCGCGCGATCGCTCGAAGCGCGTCTACGCCCCCCGCGGCATCAAGAAACGCCAGCACTTCGGCGACCTGAACTCGAACGTCCTTCCTATCATCGTGGAGCAGAGGGGTCAGCCGTGGAAGCAGCGCTTGCGCAACCTCGGGGGGTGCATAACCCAGAGCCTTTGCGCCGGCGCTCCTGACCTCGGCCTCCCGAGAGCGCAGCAGCGATCCGAGCGCCTGCGCGGCGACTGCCGGAAAGCGCAGCGCGAGCAACGTGCCGGCGGCGCCGCGCAGGCTCGGCACCTCCAGGGAGTCGGCGATGACCGCGCGGAGCGGCGCCTCACTGTCTCTGGCGGCCGCTGGGTCGAAGGCGTCCGCGAGTCGCAGGCGTCGTGCCTGTCGTTTGCTCGCGTCGGGCCACCATCGAGTCAGCGCCTGAGCCATCGAGTCGGGGCTGGCGTCAGCGTGGCAGAGGTTGCAGGCGTTGGGCACGCCGTGGCGCTTGGTGTTCGCCGGTGAGGGCACGTCGAGCGCGTGATCGGCGAACTGATCAAGGACGCCGCTCACCACTTGGGGCATGTGACAGGCAACACAGCTCTGGCCCGCGTCGGTGCTGTGATGCGTGTGCGCGCGCCGATCGCGGGAAAGCGATTCATGGCACCCCGCGCAGGTGGCGTCGGCGGGCGAGAGGCCGCTTCCGGGCGGTACGAGGGGCAGTTCGTTCTCTCCGTGCTCCGCGTGAGGAGAGGTATGGCAGCTCAAGCAGGTGGCGCCTCCCTCGCGATAACACGCAGATTGAAGCAATGCCTGGTATTCAAAGCTCGAGCTACTGGGTCGACCGTCGGGAAAAAAGTCGGGCGAGAGTGCCTGCCCGTCGGTGACCATCACGACCTGGTAGGAGTCTTCGTAGCGATTTCCCGGACGAAAGCGGTGGCGCGAATCGAGGATCGGGAAGAAGGGTTCGCGCGGTCCATGGCACTGCGCGCAGATCGCGAATCCGCGGTCGCGCTCGATCTCTCTCGGTTGGACGATGTCCTCCGGCTCCTTGCTCGACGCGTGCTTCGCGCCCGGTCCGTGGCAGCTTTCACACCCGACGCCGGGATTTGCCAAGGAGGTAGTGAATCTCCTCGCACGCGAGTCATAGCTCACCTCGACGCCGGTAGCGTGGCAGTCGAGGCATTCACGGTTCGCCATGCGGCGGAAGTTGGTCCAGAAAAAGGGATGCTCAGGTCCGACCGGGCCTTGCTTGTTCTCGTTGTAGTCGACCCACTCGTTCTTGGTGACGTGATAGTAGATCGGCAAGACCTGCCAACGGCCGTCGGGGAAGACGGTGAGGGGGTCCTGCATCCGTTTCCCGCCGATGACCCACTGGACGGGGTAGTCGCGCAGCGCGCCCTCGCGATCGCGCGTGCGGACCGCATAGGAAGAGTCGGGGCGGAGCATCCACGCTTCGTTCGTCGACGACTGAAAGTGCACATCGTCGAAGGGCCCGACCACGCTCGAAGGTCGCGCCGGGGAGAGAGCTCGAGCGTGCCAGTCCTGCTTCCAGGAGGCGTACTTCGCCTGGTGGCAGCTTCCGCAACGCTTCACGCCGACATAGCCACGCGGCATCGTCCCGGCGAGCGCCAGGGGAATCAGGATGAACGCCGGGTTCAAGTCCGCTTGTCCCTCGGGAGTTTCGAGTCGATCGGAACCGCGGATGATACGGGATCCAGCGCGCGGCTCAAGCCCGTCTTATCGCCCGTGGGGGTGCTCAGTGGAAATGTCACTCGCATGGAGACATTTCCCATGTCGAAGAAGTAGGTCCCTCGGGCCGGCCCGGGCAAACCGCTAAAGCTGGGGCTGAGGGGTGACATTCTCATGGAATAATTAGGGTGAACCCCTCACTGAACAGCTACAGGTACGCGGCGGCCCGAACGACGCAAGGCCTCGCGGACGGGGCTTGCCCCGGAACGGAGAATCCTCGCGTCGTTCATGGCAGGCCGGCTACCGAGGTGAGGTCGCGTTTTGCGCGGCGATCGTGTCGTGAAGATTCGAAGCCCCGATCTTCAGTGCAACTTCGTCCCCCTCCGCAGCCGCGCCTTCGAGCGCATTCAGGCTGCTCTCGAGCGACGAAATCGTCGACGCCGCAAGTCGATCGCGGATGAGCCGGATTGTTTCGATATCACCGCGAACTGCTCCGCGATCGTGGGCTTGCACATCGATTTGAAGTTACCAGCTCCACACCTCGATCAAGTTCAGATCGATCTCAGGCCGCTCCTCGTATTGGACCTCGAAATCGACACACGCGAGCGCGATGTCGACCGCGGATTGCCGCATGGCGGCGCGGTTGCGGTCTGCGAGTCCCTCCTCCAGCGATTCGAACGCGGCGTCCATGGTAGCCTCGATCACCGCCGGAACGCCGCTCGCCTTGTACAACTCCCAGTCCGCCGCCATCGCGTCCGCGATCGACTGGACACGACGCCAGTTGCCGCGCCGGGCAAAGTTGAACAAGGTCTCCGTTCGGTTCGACAGATCGTCAAGCGACTCCGGAATCTCGCCTCCGACGAAGTCGGCCGGGGCGGAGATTGCGATGGTCTCCACGTTCGGTGGTACACCGGTCGAGAACTCGCCATAACCGGGCGCGAATACTTTGCGCTCGTAGGTACCGTCCATGTGCAGCTCTTGCACGAGCAGCGCCCCGTGGATCGGGCCGCAGGGTCCCTCTATCGTGATGTCGGTCTCCTGGGCGGTGACCTCCTCGAACACGATCGGGCAGGCATTCTCAGGGCGCCAGACATTGCCGACCTGTGGGTCGGCCGGCATGATCATAGCGACTGGACCCTCTTGACCGGCGATCCAGGTTCCATCGGTGTCCACCACCACACCATCCACATAATTGTAGACATTGTCGCCGAAATAATAGGTATTTCCCTCATCGTCCTGCCCATACCAATCGATCGCGACCTCGTCGAGCCTGCGATCGATCCACGCGACGTACTGTGAAATCAGGGTCCGCACCGGTTTTCCGTCGAGCACGATCGTCTTCGTGCCGGCCATCAACGTCGTCTCCGATCGGAAGGGCTCGCCGTCCGACTCGCCGTGGAAGACGCTTCGCGCGAGATCGGCGACCGGGAAGAGCGGATTGGTGGCGTTGAGCGGATCGCTGAAGGTGGGCGGTTCCAGGTCTACGCGAAGGCTGTCGGGCGCGACCGGCAGGCCCAAGCAATCCCCTCCGGTCACGGCGGGCGGACCGCCGCCATTCGCGTCGCTGGCCAGCGGGCTTTTCGCAGTGTTGACACGAGCCGAGTCCTGCGTGCAGCCGGCTAAGGCGTATGTCATCGCGAATGCCGCTCCCACGGCCAGCGCAATTCCTCTTCCAGACTTCACAAGCGCCTCCTTTGGTCAGGGTTGGTTCGAGTCCGACCAAGGAGCAGGCGAAGCGGCGAGGCGTGACGCGATTTGTGACTAAATTGAGCGCAAAATCAGGAGGGGTAGGTCGCGCCTACCCCTCCATGCGTTTCCCGGGGGCGATTTCGCCAGTCCCTACTTCTGCAGCACGACCTTCGCCGCGGCGGTGCGATTGCCGTCCTGCCAGCGGAGGAAGTAGACGCCCGGAGCGACGCGGTCACCACTCTGATCCCTGCCGTCCCACGCCGCGGAGCGCAGGCCGCTCGACTCGCTGCTCGTCGAGAGCAGACGCAGGGTGCGTCCCTGGGCGTCGAAGACCAGGAGCTTTCCATCCTCGCCGATCGCTTTCGAGAGCTCGATGCGGCATTGATCCCGCATCGGGGAAGGATAGACATGGAGCGACTCGGCGCCGTTCAGCAGCTCTGCCTCGACCACGTCGACCGGCACGAAGCCGTGCGGTCCCGCGCCCGCCGGGATCGTTCCATGGCAGACGGTGCAGTCGGTCAAGGTGCCGGCGTGGCCTTGTAGCGCGATCATGTTCGCGTTGTCGTTCGCCTCGCGGCTCGGGAACTCCGCGTGCGTACTGTTATGACAGCCGGAGCACATCACGCCGCCATGCCCCTTGGCAAGCTTGTACAAGGTTCCGACCGGCTCGCCATACTGCGCGGTATGACAGGTGCGGCATGCCGGTTCGTTCACCCAGGGCACGCGGCCTTGATGGATCGAGCTCGCCACCGTCGCCATGTTGCCATGGCAATCCTGGCAGACGACGCCGTGATCGTGGTTCATCGTACCGCGCAGGCACCGCGTGGCCGGGCCCGGATGGCACTTGTAGCAACCGTTGATCCCCGGGATCTGCGTGTCGATGAACTGGTGCCGGTTGTGAATGCGATAGGAGAAGTAGTCGGCCTCGCCGATGCCCTGCGTTCCGAGCGCCGGATCGGCATGACACCGTGCGCAAAGGATCGGCCGCTGGTTCGGGTTGTATCCGCCCTCGTTCTCGTGGCCGTTGATGATGGAGTTTTCGCTCGCGTGACAGCCCGAGCCGACGCAGTGGATCTCCGACGACACCGGCAGCACCGGGTCGCTCGTCGCGATCGGCGTGCCCTGCGCGTTCTTCGCAATCAAGTGCGCCTTCTGAAAAGGGCTCTCCACCGTCGGCGTTGCGTCGGTGAAGGGCGTGATGGGAATGCCCTCGGCGCGGAAGTGATCGCCGTTCCAGTCGAGCACGCCGGTCAGCCCCTTGCCGGTGAGCCCGATGTTGTCCGGCAGGTTCACGCCGAAGAGCGGAACGTCATAGCTCCAGAAGTCTGTCTTGCCGACGGAGTAGGTATTTCCCGGGATCGAGTACTCGATCGAGAAGCCGCCGCTAATGATCACCGGATTGACGCCGACGCTCCCCTGCTGGATGAGCTGCGCGTCGACATTGTTATAGGGCGGGAGGATCGACATGTTCGCGTGAAACTGGTTCATGCAGTGCATGCCGAGATCATTCCAGGACAGGAGCACATAGCCGGCGCGCGCCGTACCGGCGAGGGTCAGGGAAAGAACGGCCAGGGCGGTCCAGCCTAGCCCTCTTCCCGAGGGGCGATGCGACATGGGATACCTCCGGTTACCGGTCGACGGCTTGGGTCGCCTCGATCGGCGTCGCATGAGAACAATCCGAACCGGCGCGAAGGCCGCGTCGATCGGGGTGATGCGGAGCCGGGATACCGCTTGGAAGAGTCGATCGTCGCACGCATTTGATACACGGCGTGCCAACAAATTTGGTCCGGGGGATCTTCCTGAGTTACCGGAGCAGGGTAGCCGGCCCGATCTTGGCTTCTATCCC
>CAZZAH010000097.1:6390-11294 GCA_964652115.1 uncultured bacterium
TGGTAGGCCGCCCAAGGCACATCGAAGCCGTTCAAGGGCCCGATCTCGTGCGAGTAGACGGTGCGCGACACGCAGGGTTCGAGGATGAGGAAGCGCCCATCGCGATGCCGTTTGAATTCCACCGCGCCGACGCCGAACATCCGCACGCTCGAGAAGACACGATTGGCGATGGCGAGCGGTTCGCTCCAATCCTCGACCGAGGGGATCTCGAGCGCCGCCATGTTGCCGGCCTCGATCGGCCACTGCATCAGCTTCCGCGCCGCGTGCTGCACCACCGGGCGTCCATCCCGATCCCAGAATCCGCGGCAGGAATAGAGCGCGTTGTCCTTTCCCTCGATCCACTCGGAAAGGATCGCTTCCTTCTCCCACTGCGCGATCCGTCGATAGATCGCGAGGAGCTCCTCGCCGTTCGTCACCTTGTACGCCTTCGGAATGCCCTGCTTCCGGTACTCGGAGTTCCTTAGCTGCGGCTTAAGGATCGATGGAAAGGGGACCTCGGGCAGGATGCGCTTGAGCTCGCCCTCGTTGTCCCAGAGGAAGCCGCGTGGGACCGGCCATCCCTCCGTCTGCGCGCGCGCGAGGAAGCGCGCCTTGTTCATCAGAAGATCGACGACCTCAGGCTCGGGCAGCGCGAACCGGTAGTACTTGCCGAGCTCCTCGCGCAGGCTCGAGACCCAGAGCACCGACTCGTCCTTGGTGAGGAGGAGCACGCCGCGTCGCTCGAGCTTCTTTCCCGCGGCGATCAGAGCCTCGACCACCGCCTCGCGCGTCCATGCCCTCGCGCGAATCACGCGACGCACCGAGCGCGTGGCATGGAGCGGCGTCCAGTCCTCGCCGGTGATCGCCCAGCAGCGCACGCCGTGGCGCGCGAGAGCTCGCGTGAGGCCGAGGCCGTTGAGCTCGAGGCCGAGCACCACCGCGACCGGGGCATCCTTGCTCGCCGCGCGGGCCGGCGGCTTCGATTGTGGGTCGATGTGCATCGGCTTTCTCGGCCTCTCCAAACCGGGGACCTTGAAGACGCTCAGGCGGCGCCGCGTTTCGGTCGATGACCCTCCCAGGGGACGGCGGCGGCATGTTACAAATGTCCGTCCTTTTGCGTCCACGGCCCCCTTTCTCCGGAGGTGCGAGTTGATTCGGGCCGCCTGGCAGCGGTGGAAGGCGGTACGCGCCTTTCACAGTCTTCCGCCTCGTGCGAAACATGCGCTGGCTCGCGACCAGATGGGCCTTCCGGCGGAAGACCCGGGTTGCGTCGCGGTCATCGAAGGCGGGCTCCGCTGGCTCGCCCGCGCGCAGGACCACTCGCGCACCAACGATGGCGGAATCGCGCGGCACTTCAGCCTGCTTCAAGGTTGGTACAGCTCCTACCCGGAGACCACCGGCTACACGATCCCGACCTTGCTTGCGGCCGCGGCGCGCGCGAACGATGACCGGCTCCGTGAGCGGGCCCGTCGAGCGCTCGATTGGCTCGTCGGCCTTCAGTACCCGAATGGCGCCTTCCCGGGTGGAGCGGTCGACGCGGTGGAGGCGGTGCCGGTCACCTTCAACACGGGGCAGATCCTTCTTGGCTTGGCCGCCGGCGCGGAGGAGTACCCGGTCTATCGCGAGCCGATGTGCCGTGCGGCCGACTGGCTCGTCGCCACGCAGGAAAGCGACGGCTGTTGGCGTCGCTTCCCGAGTGCGCTGACCGAAGCGGGTGACAAGGTCTACGACACGCACGTCTCTTGGGGACTGCTCGAGGCGGCTCGACTGGAGCCTCATCGCGGCTATGCCGAGGCGGCGGAGCGAAACATCGTGTGGGCGCTCAAGCATCAATCGACGAACGGCTGGTTCGCGCAGGCCTGCTTGAATCGCCCGGACCGACCGCTGACCCATACGATCGCTTACACGCTCCGAGGCGTTCTCGAGCTCCATCGCTTCGCACCCTCGCCGGCGATCCTCGAGCGCGCGAGGCTGACCGCCGACCACCTGATGCGCGCAATGACGGCCGACGGTCAGCTCCCCGGCCGCCTCTTCCCCGATTGGTCCCCCGCGGTCAACTGGTGCTGCCTCACGGGAACCGCTCAGCTCGCGGCGTGCTGGCTTCTACTGCATGAGGCCACGGACGACCCCGAATACCTGGAGGCGGCGCAGCGCGCGAATCGATTCGTCCGGTGCACCGTTTCGCTCGATGGCGATGTCGACACCGACGGCGCGGTCGCGGGCTCCTTCCCGCTCGACGGCCAGTACGGCCCCTTCCAGTATCTGAGCTGGGCCTGCAAGTTCACCATCGACGCGAACGTGATGGAGCTCGCCGCGCTCGAGCGCCTGGCGGCGGACGTCAGGCAGGCCGACCGCGGAAACGGCGCAGCGTCTCGCTGATTCCACGCCGTCCTAGGGTGAGGAGCGCCGCTCCGGCCAGGCAGAGCACCGCGCAGGCCGAGGACGCGAGTACGAGCTCGAGCACGCCGCGCGCGCAGATCGGGCGGAGCGCGTAGAGCAGCAACAACCCGGGCGCGCCGCCCAGCAACGCGCGAGGCAGCGTGCTCAGGTACTCGCGTGCGGGAGGAAAGCTCGGATCGCGTCGCGCGGCGATCGGTCGAAGGACGAGCTGCTTCGCCAGCATCGCGATCGTGTTGCCGAGCGCGAAGCCGAGCAGCCCGAGGTGAAAACCGAGCGCGAGGACGAGGCTGATCGCGACGTTCGCCACCGCCACGATCAGGTCACCCGCCGCGACCCAGCCGATTCGGCCCCGCGCCGTCATCGCCATCCAGACCGGCATCAACGCCACATCGATCGTGAGCGGCGCCATCATCGCGAGGAGATAGACGTAGCTGCCGCGATACTCCTCGCCGACCCAGCGCACCAGGAAGATGTCCCCGATCACGCAAGGCACGAGGCAACAGGGAATCGCCACGACCGAGGTCAGCCGCACGACATCGGTAAGCGCGCGTCGCGTGCGATCCGACTCGCCCTTCGCCTCCAGTTGCGTGAAGAGCGGCACGAGCGAGGTGATCGAAGCGTGAAGGAAGCCTCGAATCACCGCCGACCAGCGCGTGCCGAGCGAGTAGGTCGTGACCGCGGCGGCGCCGTAGATCCGGCCGATGAGCAGATTGTCCGCCGTCGTATAGAGAAGCGCCGCGATCTGCGCGAGGAGCGCCAGTCGTCCGTAGGAGAAGAGCGCGCGTCGGATCTCCGTCGTGCCCGTCGTCCACCGCGGCAGGATCGATCCGACCACGCCGCCTCGCTGCGCCAGCGGCAGCACGACGAGAAGCGGCAGCGCTTCGACGAGGAGCAGGATGAGGCCATAGAGCGGCAGGCTCGGCTCGAACCAGCGGAAGGCAAGCGTCGTGAGAATCAGCCTGCTCCACGCCGCCCCCGCGCGAATGAGCGAGAGCGATTGCGTTCTTCCCGTCGCGAAGATCGGGATCTCGAAGATGGCGCCGGCATCGGCGATGACGGTCGCGGTGATGAGGAGCGCCACGCCGAGCGTCGCTTCGGGAAGGCTGGACTCCGGCAAACGCAGATAGCGACAGATCGGACCGGCGAGCATCCAGCCGACCAAGAGGATCACGGTCCTCAAGATGCCCGACCACCAGAAGCCGACCGCGAAGTAGGCCGCCGCCTCGAGCGGGCGACCCTCGTGATGCTTCAGCGTGACGTAGCGGCGAAGCGCGGTGCTGATCCCTCCACGGATGAGGGAGATGTACTCGTAGACCGAGCTCACGACCTGCGCGACTCCGTAGAGCTCGCGTCCGAGGCCGGCCAGCACGACCGGGGTGAGCAGAATCCCGACCAGGAGCGACGAGGTGCGCGTCAGCGCCGCGAAGGCCGCGTTCCGAAGCGCGACCAAGGAGAGGCCCTGTGCCTTAGGTCGGTTGTTCATTCGAGAAGCCGCGCGCGAACCAACGACGGGAGGAGCGGCCCCTCACTACGGCGCCTCGGCGAATCCCCACTGCACTTCGAGCCGCCGCAGCTCGCCGTTCTTCCGCAGCGCGTCGATCCCGCGGTCGAGCGTCGCCTTGAGCTCCACGTCCTCCAGCCGGAACGCGATGCCGTACTCCTCCTGCGTGAGCGCCTCGCCCACCAGCTTGATCGTGCCGTGCTCGCGCTGAAAGATGCGCGCGGTCGGCGTGTCGGCGATCACCGCCGCGACGTTGCCGTTCTCGAGGTCACGGAACGCGTTCCCGATCGCGTCGAACGACACCACCTCGCCGTTCGTGACCTTCTTTGCCTCGAGCTCGCCGGTCGTGCCGAGCTGCACGCCGATCTTCTTGCCGGCGAGAGAGGCGAGCCCCGTCGTCGAGCTGTCCTCGTTGCGAACCGCGATCGACTGCCCCGCGGCCGAGTAGGGCGTGCTGAAGAGCACCTGCTGGGCGCGCTCCGGCGTGATCGTCATGGCCGAAATGATCGCGTCGTACTTCTTCGTCTTGAGCCCCGCGATGATGCCGTCGAAGGGGACGATCACGAACTCCGCCTTCGCGCCCAGCTCCTTCGACAAGGCGCGCATCAGGTCGACGTCGAAGCCGACCACCTGGCTGCTCGTGGCGTCGATGCTCTCGAAGGGGGGATAGGTGGAGTCGGTGCCGACGCGCAGGACCTTGGTCTCCGCGATGCGTTCGAGCGTCGCCTTCTCCGGCTGCCCGCAGGAGTGGAGCAAGGCCGCGCAAGCGAAGAGCGCGATCCACCCGCGAAGTGAACGAGCACGATGCATCGGGCTGGCCATTCGCTCGACCCTCCTGTGAGCGGTTCTCAGATCGAAAGTAGTCCGAGCATCATAGGAGTTCGTCTCGCGTGCCGAAACTGCGGAAGGGGTCGATCTCCCCTGGATGCCCCAGAGAGTAGGACGCCGAGAAAACCCGTTTTTTTTTTAATGATAGGGGTACAAACTAGATTTACACCGGCGTTGGAATCCTCCAGCGGAGGTC
>CAZZAH010000098.1:0-11268 GCA_964652115.1 uncultured bacterium
CAGCCACCGTCGGCGAAGCAGCAGGCACCCACCGGCTGCGGACACGGATTCGGATCGCAGACGGTACCGAAGCCGAGCCAGATCCCACTCTCGATCTCGCACTGCGCCTCGGTGATGTACTTGCAAGTCCCGTCCGGGAAGCAGCAAGCGCCCAGCGGCTGAACGCAGGGATTCGGATCGCAGGGAACGTTCATCCCCTGCCAGATGCCGCCGCTCGCCGCGCAGTCCGCCTCGTTGGTCACCGCGCAGTGTCCGTCGGGATAGCAGCAGGCTCCGAGCGGCTGATCGCACGGATTCGGATCGCACGGGACGTCGATGCCGAGCCACATGCCGCCCGCCGTGCCGCAGTCGGCCTCGGTCAGGTACTCGCAGTGTCCGTCTTGGAAGCAGCACGCACCGAAGGGCTGCGGGCAGGGATTCGGATCGCACGGAACGTCGATGCCCTGCCAGATACCACCCTGGGCCTCGCAGTCAGCCTGGAGCAGCGACTCGCAGTGGCCGTCGTGGAAGCAGCACGCACCGGTCGGCTGCGGGCACGGATTCGGATCGCACGGGCTGTTGTTGCCCTGGTACGTCCCGCCCTGAGCGACGCAGTCGTTCTCGGTCAGCACCTCGCAGTGTCCGTCGTGGAAGCAGCAGGCGCCGGTGCAGTAGTTCTCGCGCACGTTCAGGAACGTGACGCTGGGCGAGCCGCCGCCGGTGACGGTGACGTCATAGGAGTTCGGTCCGATCGGGATCCAGCCCGGGATCGCCGGCTCCTCGACGTGGTAATCGCCGGTCGGGATGTTGTTCAGGCAGACCTGGCCGTTGGCGTCGGTCTGACGGCAGATCACGTCGTTCTCCGGAGTGGTGAAGCAGATCCACCAGTCCGCGACCGGCGGATCGCTCGGGTCGAGCTCGCCGTTGCAGTTGGCGTCCTCGTACTTGTACGCACAGAGGCTGCCCGACTCGGAGCAGACGTAGAAGGTCACTTCCGCGTTGGCTTCATTGCCCGACTGGAAGGACCAGTACTCGACGCGGACCCAGTACTTGCCGTCGGCGAGGCCGTTCGGCACGATCCAGTTCCGGACGATGTTGAGGCCGGTATTGCCGGGATAGGTCTGCGACTCGAGCGTGATCGTCCGCGTCGGATCCTGCAGCGTGTAGCGGACGAAGTTCGGCGTCGTCGTGTGCTGGATATCCCAGAAAATCTGGACGTTGCCGCCGGGATTCATGACGCAGAAGGGGGGCTCCGGGTCGCGCCCCAGGGTGATGGTTGCCACGCGGCTCTGCGCGAACGCCGAGGTTGCGGCGACGAGCAGACAGAGAGCGAGGGCAGCGCGTTTCCAAAGGTTCATAGAATTCCTCTCCGGGCGGGGCCCAAGTTGTGTTCCGTCACGGACGCTAGGACAGTGTCAGGGCCATGCTGCGGCCTATAAAGAGACGCATCGGATTCTAGAGCGCGCCCTCCGGAAGGGTCAACGCTATAAGTCCCGGTTACAAAATGATTTCAGATTACCGGGACCCGACGACCAGCTGGACGACGCCGGTGCGCGTGGACTGGCTCATCCTGAGCCAGTAAACGCCGGCCGACAGTCCCTCGATCGACGGCAGAGCATCACTCTCCCCGCCCGACACCCGAAGCTCGCCCCCCGCGACGCGCCTCCCGTCCGCCTGAGCGAGGCGCCAGGCGACCGGGGTCCCAGCGGGCATCGGCATCGACCAGTGGAGCCGGGCCGATCGGCCGACGGGGTTCGGCCCGACGCGGAAGCTGAGCTCGGCCGCCCCTCTCGGCGCGCCCGAGTGCTCCACCGCGGTCACGGGCGGGGTCACGGGTAACTTCCGCCGCGAGAATCGGCTCGCGCTCGAGAGTGGATCGTCGAGCACCCCCTGGAGCGCGCCGGCCGGGTCGGCCAAGAGGTGATCCCAAACCAACTGATCGGCGTCCGGGGTCTGGCCGAGGTCGGGAATGCCGCCCGGCGCCCCCGGCGCCAGCACCGGCAGCACGAAGGAACGCGGGCTCGCCGGCGCGGCCACTTGCCAGATCGAGCGAACCGTCACGGTGGAGTCGGCGGCATCGCTCGGCTCGACCCGAAAGGAGGCGAGCGCCCACGTCGGCGACGATCCGGGGTGGGAGACATCGCTCCAGAGAAACTGCGCGCCCGCCTGCGAGAGGTCGGGCAGGGCAAAGAAGCCGCCCAGGGTCCGGGTCGCGGGGAGTACCAGGCTCGAACGGTCGACTCGGCCGGCCGAGAAGAGATCGGCGATCGAGCTGTCGGCATAGGTGCCCGCGAGGTAGGGCACCGCGTCGCTCATGTCGCCGCTGGGGTTCTTGCCCGAGAGGAGGAAGCTGTCCTGGGTGTCGGCGAGCCCGGTCTTTCCGTCCAGGAACAGCGTGTGCAGACCCGCGGGCGAGGGCAGATCGGCGACCGACGCGACCGTGATGCTGCTGCCGTTGGGAGCCTCGGGCACGTTGACCGTCAGGTTGTGCGAAAGGTCGAGGTCGCTGTTGATGTTCAGGGTTCGCGGCCCGTTGACCGCGATCTGACGCTCGACCCCCACCTCGCGGAAGGTGACGGCGTTCAGCACCTCTTCGAGCGGAAGGGTGAGCGCGTCGATCGGCACCCGGCCCGCCAGCGCGATGAAGTCATAAATCGCCGCGTCCCCGATCGAGAAGTGGTAGCTCGGCTTCGAGAAGGTGAAGAAGAGGAACTCGACCTGACTGGGCAGGACGACGTTGCCCGGAAGCACGGTGGGGCCGATGACCGGGAAGTTCACCGTGTCGGCCGGCACCTCGATCGGGAGATTCCGCTCACCAAGGAGATCGGCGAGCCGCACCGCGGGATAGACGAAGGCGAGGTCGAGATTGCCGTCGTTGTTCTGGGTGGCGATGTTGGTCACGGTGCCGCTCACCTCGGCCGTCGGTCCGAGCGCGCTCCCCTCCGGCAGCTCGCGCGTCAGGCGGAGCGTCACCGAGTCGACGACCGCGTCCATCACGCTGAAGAGCGCGAATCCGTCCGCTCCCGCAGTCACCGTCTGTGGTCCGCTGATGGCGCCATCGGAGAAGGTGATGCGGCCATCGGGACCGGTGAGCCCTGAGTTTCCCGCGAAGGGGAGGCCGGGCGCGGGGCCGACCTGGACGAACGCGCCGGTGATGGGGCTCAAGTCGCGTGCGTCGAGCACTCGAACCGCGACGCTCGCGGCGCGCGCCGGCGCGAGCGGAAGGTGAAGCGCGAGCAGGAGCGCGGGCAATAGCGCGGGCAGAAGGACGCCGCGCGAACTGGTGCCGAGGCGAACGCGCCTCTCTTGGTCGATGCGGGTCATGCGTTTCCCCTGTGGTGCGTGTCCATTGCGTCGAAAGCGAGCCTAGCGAGTATCGCACAACCGCGCGGGTCCTTGCCCGGCAGGCCTGCGGGGTCAGCCCGCCTGCTCCACGCGCTTGATCGAGGCGGCGCGATTGACCCGCCCCTTCGCTCCGCTTAGGTTCGCGCCGTCAACCGACCCGCCGACAGTCCACCTCCTGGGAGAGCGCTCGTGCATCTGGTGCGTGGTCCCCTTCGTCCTGGGGCGAGGCTTGGCCTCTTCTGTCCCGGAAGCGCGCCCGAGCAGGAGCTCGTGGCGAGGGCGGCGCGCTTTCTCGAACGAGCGGGTTATGCGTGGCGCTTCGGTCGCGTGGCCGGGCGAACGGCATCGAGCGCCCCGACGCGCATGCACGCGGCCTCGCCCGCCGATCGCGCCGCCGAGGTGCTCGAGCTCGCTTTGGATCCCGAGGTGGATGCGCTCCTCGCCCTGCGTGGCGGCACCGGGACGCTCGGCATCCTTCCCCTTCTCGACTACGCGAAGCTCGCATCGGCGCGGAAGTGCGTGATCGGAATGAGCGACGTGACCGCGCTGTCGCTCGCGCTGCTTGCTCGCGCCGGCTTGCCGAGCTTGGCGGCGCCGATGGCGGTGCAGATCGGCGCGCCGCCGCCCGACTACACCGTCTCTCACTGGCGGGCCGCGCTCCAGCACGGTGAGCCGCTCGGCGCGATCACGACCGGAGGAAAGCACACTCTCCGCACCTTGGTCGCCGGCGAGGCGGAAGGGCCGCTCCTCGCGTGCAATCTCTCGCTGCTGGTGAGCGTGATCGGGACGCCCTACTGTCCCAAGCTCGACGGCGCGATCCTTCTCCTCGAGGACATCGGGGAGACGCCGCAGAGCCTCGATCGCATGGTCGATCGGCTGCGCATCTCCGGCGCTACCGATCGACTCGCGGGCGTGGTGCTCGGACAGTTCACGCGCTGCCTTTCTCGCGTGCCGGATGTGCTCGAGCTGGATGGCCGCGACGTGGTGCATGCATGGGCGACCTCGCTCGGCGTGCCGGTGGTGGAGCGCTTTCCTTTCGGGCACGAGCCGGTCTGCGCCTCGCTTCCTTTCGGCGCGCGCGCTCGACTCTCGACCGAACCGCCCACGCTCGCGCTGCTCGACACGATCTGGGAGCCTCGGACGGACTCGTGAGCTGCGCTTGACAGTCCTTAAGACCATCCCTAGCGTCTCCGCATCATGAATGCACCCAAGCCCGATCTCTCTCGGCTCAAGATCGAGCGCGAGGACAGCGCGTCCTCGCGCCCGCGGCGTGTTCCGACCTGGTTGCTTCTGCTCCTCCTCGCCATCGTCGCGACCGCGGTCTACCTGATGACGCGCGGAGGCGGCGCGGTGCCGGTCACGACGGCGATGGCCGAGTTCAGCGGCGGCGCGGGCGGAAGCAGCGGCCTCACCGCCACCGGCTACGTGGTCGCGCGGACCAAAGCATCGATCTCGTCCAAGGTGACCGGACGCCTTGAGTTCCTCGGCGTGTCGGAAGGCTCGGTGGTGAAGGAAGGGGACGTCATCGCACGACTCGAAAGCTCCGATTTCGTCGCCGCGCTCAAGCAGGCGGAAGCGCAGCTCGCGGTGGCGAAGGCGACCTTGCTGGAGCTTCAGGCCTCGCGCGATCAGCTCAAGCGCGACGTCGATCGAAACGAGGCGTTGTACAAGGACAAGCTGATCTCCGATTCCGCCTACGAGCAGCTTCGCTCGCGCTGGACCGAGGCGGAGGCGCGTCTCGCCTCGCAGAGCGCGCAGATTCAGGCGGCGGCCGCGGCGGTCGAGGTTGCGCGCGCGAACTTCGAGAACACGCAGATCCGCGCCCCCTTCAACGGCACGGTGCTCCGGAAGGACGCAGAGGTCGGCGAGCTGGTCGCTCCCTCGATCGGCGGCGGCGGCCTGACGCGCGGCGCGGTCGTCACCATGGCCGACCTGACCACGCTCGAGGTCGAGGTCGACGTCAACGAGGCCTACATCGGACGCGTCCAGCGCGGGCAACCCGCCAAGATCATCCTCGATGCGTATCCCGATGTCGCCTTCCGCGGCGCGGTGCGGCAGGTGCTCCCGACCGCGGATCGCCAGCGCGCGACCGTGCAGGTGAAGGTCGCGATCCAAGAGGTCGACCCGCGCATTCTGCCCGAGATGGGCGCGAGGGTGGAGTTCCTGAACTCGAGCGACGCCGCGGCGCCCGTCGCGCCCGCGCGCATCATGATTCCCGCCTCGGCCGTGCGGCAGGAAGGGGGCGCCACCGTCGTCTTCCTCGTCCGCGACGGGAAGATCGAGCAGCGCGAGATCGACGCGGGCCCGGTGAGCGGAGATCGTCGTGAGGTAAGGAGCGGGCTCTCGGGCGGAGAGCAGCTCGTCGTCGACGGTCCGGAGTCGCTCAAGCCCGGGCAACGCGTGAAGGTCGGCAGTTAAGCACTTTGCCGTTAGCCAGAAGGAGGCGCGATGGCGCTGGTCGAAATCCGCGGCCTGTCCAAGGTCTATCAACGCGACACGCAGGAGATCCCGGTCTTCCGTGATCTCGACCTCGATATCAACGCGGGAGAGTTCCTCGCCCTGATGGGACCCTCGGGGAGCGGCAAGAGCTCGCTTCTGCACTTGCTGGCCGGACTTGATCAACCGACGCGCGGCACGGTCGCGGTCGGCGGCAAGACGATCTCGAGCATGAACGCGGAGGCGCTCTCGGATTGGCGCGCGGGAAATGTCGGGTTCATCTTTCAGTTCTACAACCTTCTGCCGGTCTTGACCGCAATGCAGAATGTCGAGCTGCCGCTCCTTCTGACCAAGCTCTCGCCCAAGGACCGCCGCGAGCGCGCCCTCTTCGCGCTCTCCGTCGTCGGCCTGCAAGATCGCGCGGACCACTTCCCTCGTCAGCTCTCGGGCGGACAGGAGCAACGCGTGGCGATCGCGCGCGCGGTGGTGAGCGATCCGACCTTGATCCTGGCCGACGAACCGACCGGCGATCTCGACGCGAAGTCGGCTGACGAAGTGCTGACGCTCATGCAGAGGCTCAACTCCGAGTTGAACAAGACCATCGTGATGGTGACCCACGACGCGCACGCGGCGGAACGCGCGCATGCCGTCATGCACCTCGATAAGGGCGTGCTCACGCGCTAAAGCGCTCGTTCCTCCCCTTCACCTCGGAGCCACTCGATGAAGTTCTTCCTGCTCATCTGGTCGAACCTGAAGCGGAATCGGCGCCGCACCTTCTTGACCATCGCGAGCGTAGCGTTGGCGCTCTTTCTCTTCGGCGCGCTGCGCTCGGTGCTGACCACGCTCGACGACGCGACCAAGGTCGGAAGCGAATCGCGGCTGGTCGTACGCAGCTCGATCTCGATCATCTTTCCCTTGCCGATGTCCTACCTGAGCCAGCTCGAGGCGACGCCCGGCGTGAAGTCGGTCGCGTGGCAGAACTGGTTTGGCGGCGTGTATATCGACGAGCGGAATTTCTTCGCGCAGTTCGCCATCTCGCCCGAGCGTTACTTGAATATGTATCCGGAGCTGGTGCTGCCGCCTGATCAGCGCCAGGCGTTCCTGACTGAGCGCACCGCCTGCATCATCGGCCCGAAGCTGGCGAAGAAGTACGGGCTCAAGGTGGGCCAGAAGCTCGCGCTCAAGGGGACGATCTATCCGGGCGACTGGAACTTCGACATCCGCGGCATCTACTCGACCACCGACCCGAGCATCGACGAGAACACGATGTTCTTTCACTACGACTACCTCGACGAGGGCTCGAATCGCGAGGCGCGTCCGGGGACGTTCATCTTGCAGTTGAGCGATCCGTCGCTCGCGGCTTCGGTCTGCAGCGCGGTTGACGCCAAGTTCGTCAACTCGGAGGCGGGCACCAAGACCGAGACCGAGCGCGCCTTCCAGGCCGGCTTCGTTTCGATGTGGGGCAACATCAGCTTCCTCCTCTCGGCCATCGGCACCGCGGTCTTCTTCGCCATTCTCCTGGTCGCGGCCAACACCATGATGATGGCGGCACGCGAACGCACGCGCGAGATGGCGATCCTGAAGGCGGTCGGCTTTCGCGATCGGTTGATCTTCGGCCTCGTAATGGGCGAGGCCGCGCTCTTGAGCGTGATGGGCGGCGCGGTCGGCATCCTCGGCGCGAAGCTCCTCTTCGACGCGACCAAGTTCGACGCGGGGGGCATGCTGCCGGGATTCCAGCTCAAGTGGGCGACGGTGGGGCTCGGCATCGCGATCTCGCTCACGCTCGGTCTTCTCTCCGGCATCGTGCCGGCGGTTCAGGCGGCGCGCCTGCCGGTGATTCAGGCGATCCGGAAGCTGGTCTAGGAGGAGTGATGGCAGCGATCCCTCTGATCTACAACGTCCGGAGCCTGCGCCAGCGGCCGCTCTCCACGCTCGCGACCGCGCTCGGGCTCGCGCTGGTCGTGGCGGTCTTCATCGCGATGATGGCGCTGGCCGAAGGATTCCAGTCCGCGCTCACCACCACCGGCTCGCCCGACAACGTCCTCCTCCTGCGGAAGGGCGCCGATAGCGAGATGTCGAGCGGCATCAGCCGGGAGAACGCGAGCGCGATCGCGGGCTTGCCCTTCGTCGCGACCGGTCCCGACTCGCGCCCCGAGTCGAGCGCCGAGGTCTACGTGGTGCTTTCGCTCAAGCGACTCGGCGTCGGCATGGCGAACGTGGTGGCGCGCGGCGTGAGCTCTGAAGCGTACGACGTTCGAAAGGGGATCAAGATCGTGGAGGGCCGGAAGCCCGCGCCCGGCACCAACGAGGTGATCGTCGGGAAGGCGATCGTGAAGCGCTTCGCCAACTGCGGCGTCGGCGAGAAGCTCAGCTTCGCCAAGCGCGAGTGGACGGTGGTGGGGCAGTTCGCCGCCGAGGGCTCCGCCTTCGAATCGGAGATCTGGGGCGAGAACGAGCAGTTCATGCCGGCCTTCGATCGCGAGGGAGGCTTTCAGTCGGTCACCTTCCGCATGCGCGATCCGAGCGCGTTCCCCGCGGTGAAGAAGGCACTGGAGGACGACCCGCGCTTTCAGGTCGACGCTGCGCTCGAGTCGGACTTCTACAGCAAGCAGTCGGCGATGCTCGCGAACGTGCTTCGCTTCGTCGCCATCTTCATCACCAGCGTGATGGCGATCGGCGCGATCTTCGGCGCGGTGAACACGATGTACGCCGCGGTATCGACCCGCGCGCCCGAGATCGCGGTCCTGCTCACCCTGGGCTTCAAGCCGAACAGCGTGATGACCTCGTTCCTGCTCGAGTCGCTCGTCATCGCGATCGTCGGCGGGCTACTTGGTTGCGCGCTCGCCCTTCCGATCAACGGCATCGTGACCTCGACCACCAACTGGTCGTCGTTCAGCGAGATCGCCTTCGCCTTCCGCGTCACGCCGCGGCTGCTCTTGATGGGGATGATCTTCGCCATCGGGATGGGGGTCCTCGGCGGCTTCTTCCCGGCGAGGCGGGCGGCGCGCGGGCAGGTGATCCAGACATTGCGCGAGGGTTAGGGCGGTTCACACTTCTCCGCGCAACCTGCTCGATCGCGTGACACCGCTGCTCTGAAGCTGGGGAGCAAGGCCGGTCGCGCGACGACCTCCCTTCGTGCTCGCTCCTGCCCACGCCATGCCCCGCTCGCGCCGCTCGCGCCGATCGCGCCGATGTGCGATCCTCCGCGCGATGGAGAAGCCGCCGCCCTATGCCTCGGGCGAGGAGAGCCCCGAGCAGTTCGCTCTTCGTGCCGCGCTCGCCGGCGTGAGCACCGCCTTCGCCGCGCTCGGCCGCGTCTTTCTCTGCGTCGATCGACAGTTTCGCGTGGTCCACGCCTCCTCACTCCTCGATCGCACGGTGGGAGAAGGCGCGTCGAGCGGCGTGGTCGGACAGCCGCTCTCGACCCTTCTCGGCGATGAGCTCTTCGGCACCGCGGGCACGCTGAGGCAACTTCTCCTGGCGGGCGAGCGGCGCGAAGGATGGCGCGCGCTCCTGACCTACGGCGAGGCGGCGCCGGCGCTCGTCTCGGTGACCGCCGCCCCCTTTCGGCCTGACCCCGGCGTGGTCTGCGATCCGCGCGTCGCCTTCATCGTGGTCCTGCGTCCCGCGGCGGAGGAGCACACCGGCCCCTCGCCCGCGCCCGGCCTGCTCGGTCGGTCGAGCGCGATGGAACGCGTCTTCCGTCTGATCGAAAACCTCGAGCAGAGCGAGGCGACGGTGCTTCTGACCGGAGAGAGCGGCACCGGCAAGGAGGTCGTGGCCCGCGCGATCCACGCGCGCTCCCCCCGGCGTGAGGGACCGTTCGTGGTGGTGAACTGCGGCGCGCTCCCGGGCGACCTGCTCGAGAGTGAGCTTTTCGGCCACGTGCGCGGCGCCTTCACCGGAGCGGTGCGCGACCGCATCGGCCGCTTCGAGGCTGCGGCGGGCGGGACGCTCTTCCTCGACGAGGTCGGGGATCTGCCGCTACAGCTCCAGGTGAAGCTCTTGCGCGTGCTCCAGGAAAGAACCTTCGAGCGGGTCGGAGAGAACCTCACGCGGAAGAGCGACGCCCGCATCCTCGCGGCCACGCACGTCGATCTGAGGCAGGCGGTGCAGGCGGGCCGCTTCCGCGAGGACCTCTTCTATCGCCTGCGCGTGGTGCCGATCGAGATCCCGCCGCTGCGCGAAAGAAGGGCCGACATCGAGCCGCTCGCCACCTTCCTGCTGGCGCGGGTCGGCGCCCGCCAGGGTCGCGCGCTGCGCTTCTCGCCCGACGCGCTCCGGGTGCTCCTCGACCACAGCTGGCCGGGCAACGTGCGCGAGCTCGAGAACTCGCTCGAGTACGCCGTGGCGGTCTGCAAGGGGCAGACGATCCTCCCCGATGATCTCCCGATCGAGATCGGTGGAGCACCGCCGGCGACGGAGATCCTGCGCCTGCCCCCGCCCGGGGACGATGTCGAGCTCCGGCGCTTGCTCGAACGACATCGGTGGAATCGAGCCTCGGCGGCGAAGGAGCTCGGTATCAGCCGAACCACGCTCTGGCGGCGCCTGCGGGAGGCCGGGCTCGTTCACTGAACGATACGTTGCACCTGAATGTTGAAACATATCGTTAATACAGATTGCCCGCCGACCGGGGCTGCTCGAGAGCCTCCCATCTAACTCCCTGCCACATAGGCCACTGACCGATCCCCTCGCCGCTGGCACAGCGTCTGCCAGGTTAGGGCCGGAGAGGGCGCCGGCCTGACCCCCTCCCATGCGAACCCAAACTTCGGGAGGGACCTATGTCCTCAACCAGCTCGATGCGCCGGGCGCTGCTCGGCTCCACGCTCGTGGCAGCGATCGCCGCCGTCCCGGCCTTGGCAACTGTCGGCTACTTCTCCCACGGCTACGGCACGCAATCGAAGGCGATGGCAGGCGCCGGGGTCGCGCTCCCGATGTCCGCGCTCGCGCCAGCGACCAATCCGGCCGGGCTCGCCCGGCTCGACCCGAGGCTCGACCTCGGAGTCGCCCTCTTCTCCCCCAACCGCGAGTACACGGTGATCGGCGCCCCGTCGCGCGCGCCCGGCACCATGGGGCTGACGCCGGGGACCGTGACGAGCGACTCGAAGCACTTCGCGGTTCCCTCGGCCGCGGCGAGCATGGCCGTCGGCCCGCACGCTCGATTGGGCCTCGCGCTCTTCGGGAACGGCGGGATGAACACGAACTACTCGAGCTCGACCTTCTACGCCGGCAAGACCGGCGTCGACCTGGAGCAGGCCTTCCTCGCGCCGACCTACGCCCAGTCCTTCGGTCGCCACGCGCTCGGCATCTCGCCCATCTTCGCCTACCAGATGTTCGAGGCGCGCGGGCTCGCGAGCTTCTCGCCGCAATCGAGCGACGCCGATTGCCTGAGCAACCGTCATCACGACAGCTCGACCGGTTTCGGCGCGAGGGTCGGTTATCTCGGGCAGGTGCTGCCGATGCTCTCGATCGGCGCGAGCTACCAGACGCGCCTCGCGATGTCGCGCT
>CAZZAH010000099.1:0-5876 GCA_964652115.1 uncultured bacterium
ACATCGCGCCATAGCCGACCGTCTTCATGTGCGATTCGCGCTCGATCTGCTTCGATGTAGTGCCCGAGCAGACGAGCCCATGAAAACCCGAGCACGCACCGCACGCGATCGTCACGAAGAGGAAGGGAAAGAGCGAGCCCGTCATTCCGGGTGCTTCCCATCCGCGGAAGGCCGGTTGCTGCACTTGGTATCCGCCGAAGAGGACACCGATCACACCCGCCGCGAGCGCGCTGTAGAGAACGAAGCCGCCGAGATAGCCACGAGGCTGAAGCAGCGCCCACACCGGCACGACCGAACCGACACCGCAATACGCGAGGATGAGCAGCGCCCACGTCCGATGATCGAAGACCAGCCAATGCGAGAGATGCGTCCCGGCCCACGCCAGCGCGAAGGTCGCGGGCACAAAGATCAGCGTGACGAGCCAGAGCGGCGGCTTCATGAAACGCTGCACGATCCCCATCACGATCGCGAGCGCGAGATAGAGCACGCTCGCCGCCGCGACCGCGCCGCCCGGATTGAAGCTCACGCTCCCCTGCCTTAGCTCGTCGGTGCCCGCGACGAAGGTCCCCGCGGTCAAGTCGGAGAAGGCGATCACCACGTAGAGGAGCGCGATCCAAAGAAACGCGAGGAACGCATGCCCGGCGCGAGGTCCGAGCTGCTCGCGCATGATCTCGGCCAGCGAGCCGCCGCCGTGACGCACCGACGCGGCGAGGCTGCCGAAGTCGTGCACCGCGCCGATGAACACCACGCCGAGCGAGATCCAGAGCAGGCACGGCAACCAGCCAAACGCCTGGCACGCGAGGATCGGCCCCGCGATCGGCCCGGCGGCGGCGATGGCTGAGAAGTGCTGCGCGAAGAGGTAGAAGGGCTTGGTCGGAACGTAGTCGACGCCGTCGTTGATCGTCACCGCCGGGGTGACTTGCGCGTCGTTCAGGTTGAACTGCCGCGCGACCCAACCGCCATACAGGCGATAGGCCGCCACCAGCAGAACCAGGAATCCGACTGCGAGGAGGGCGAGAGTCATGGGGCGAAATAGTAGCGGATCGCGATCAGCGCGAGCCAGCCCCCGCGCGAAGGCTCGCCCAGACGAGCCGAAGGTAGGGCGTCACGAAATCGCGAATCGGCCGCGGGCTTCGCGTGCGATCCCATCGGCCGGCCTCGACGCCTGCCGTCTTCGAAACGCGGAGCGCGGCGAGGTAACGTCGTCGCGCCTCGCTCGCCTGTCCGGCCTGCAGGCACGCATCGGCGGCGCGAAGCGTGTAGTACATCCATCCCTGTCGAGCGAGCGCCGGCTCGGGACCGCGCGGGAAACCGTCGCGCCAGTAGCTTTCGAAGAGGGTCGCACGCCCCGCGTTCACGCGCAGGGGATCGCCCGAGAGGTTGTCGCCGTCGCGCCGCATGCGGACGAGCGGCTCCTCGACGAAGACGCCCGTGTCGCGCGCCATCAAGCGCAGCACGAAGTCGAAGTCCTCGGGACCGATCACATCGGAGCGAAAGTAGCCGACGCGCTCGAACACCTCGCGTCGAAGCAGCAGCGTCGACGGAGCGATGCGGAGCTTCTGGCGGATCAGCTCTTCGTAGGATTGAGGCGACGCAGGCCGCACGAGCACCTCGGATCCGGCGGGCACGCTGAATTGGCAGTAGCAGAAGGAGGCGTCCGGGTGCGCCGAAAGCGATGCGACCTGTCGCTCGAGCTTCGTCGGAAGCCATGCGTCATCGCTGTCCAGAAGCGCGATCAGTGCTCCCCACGCGCTGCGGATCGCCCGATTGCGCGCGGCGCCCGGCCCTTGGTTCTCCTGCCGGATGACCACGATCGAAGCGTTCGCGTCGTGGCGAGGAAGCCCCGCGAGCGCGGCGGCGACATCCTCGGTCGAGCCATCGTCGACCACCAAGATCTCGAGCGGCCGATAGGTCTGCGCGAGCACCGAAGCGACCGTCTCGGCGAGGATCGCCGTTCGGTTGTACACCGGGAT
Source organism: uncultured bacterium (assembly GCA_964652115.1). GTDB lineage: Bacteria > Eisenbacteria > RBG-16-71-46 > CAIMUX01 > CAIMUX01 > JADJQY01. The sequence goes on from CAZZAH010000099.1 coordinate 1,974, forward strand.
GACGACGGAGATCAGGTCCGGCATCGGTCGAATCGTCGGGCTACCCGACGCTGATGATCCTGCAGCCTTCCGGCAGCTGCCGGGCCAAGCCGCGCAGCACGTTGCCGCGCAGCATGTGATAGATCGCCGAGCGCTGGGACACGCCGATCATGACCGCGTTGCACTCGAGCTGGCGCGCCGCGTCGGCCAGGGCGCGCGCCGCGTTGTTCGAGATGGCGAAGACCGGCACCACGAAGATCCCGTGCGACCGGGCGTACTTCGTCATCTCGGCGATCGAGCTGACCACGAAGGGCGAAGGCTTGGTGTCCGCACCCGACATGAGGCCGGGCCACTCGGTCACAGACATCACATACAAGCAGGTCTCCGAGAGCCCCTTCGCGCGCCGCATCGCCTCGTCCATCAGGTTCTGGTTGAAGCCGAGCGCGGCGACCAAGGTGGAGGAGTGATAGAGCGGCTTCATCGCCACCGCTCCGCTCAGGCTCACGATCTCGGTCTCTTCCTCCACCTCGAGCTCGACGTCGTGGCGAATCTTCTCCGCGCGACGGCTGATGAAGGGGATGCGGTTCAAGGTGGCGATGATCCAATCGCTCCGCACGCCGAGCGCGACCACGAGGCCGGCGGCGGTCAGCGCTCCTCCAAAGACGGTGGCGAGCGGCTTCTCCACGATGTTGACCGCCCAAGACCCCGCCACCATGAAGGTCGTGAAGACGCCGATCCAAAAAACCGGCCCGCGCTTGCCATCACGCCAACGGATGACGTCGAGCCCAAGCGAGGTGAAGGTGAAGGCACCGAGCAGCCCGAAGCTGTACATGTCGCCCAGCGTGTTCAGGTGGCCATGCACGAAGAGGATGACCGCGATCGGGACCACCGTCGTGATCAGGATCGCCCAGTGCGGGGTCGAGAAGACCTGGTTTCGCCTCGCAAGGATGCGCGGGAAGAAGTGGTCGCGCGCGAGCGCCAAGAAGACATGGTAGCCGCCGATCATCGCGGTATTAGCGGCGAAGAGCAGCAGCTCCGAGGCCGAGAGCACGACCGAGAGCTTGAGCCACGCACCGCCGCGCAGTCCGGCGAGGTCGCTGATGAAGGTTTCGGATCCCGCGGTCTTCATCTCGGGCGGCAACACCGAAACCGACAGGGCGGTCAGGAAGGGCGAGGTGAGCACGATCGTGACGATGACCGCGAGCATCGTCCAGTTGACGGTGCGCTTCACCGGCTCGCGCAGCGTCGGCGAGAGCTGGCTGATCGACTCGAGCCCCGAGAAGGCGAGCCAGCTTCCGGAGAAGCCGACCACGATCGCCCAAGGCGACAGCGCTTGGAACTGGTGCGCCGCGGAGAACAGGCGCTGGATCTCCTCCGGCCGGATCTGGACCAAGCAGATCGCCACCGTGATCAGGTTCGTCACGAGCGAGGCGATCGCCATCCAAAGGGCCACGCCCGCGCTCTCGCGGATGCCGACCACGTTGAGCAGGCAGAGGAGCACGAGCCCGATGCACGAGAGCACGACCACGTGCGCGCCGATGCTCGGGATGACGCTCGTCAGATAGTGAAAGCCGCTGACCGAGGAGATAGCCGAGGTAAGGAAGTAGTCGATCGTGATCAGGATCCCGCCGAGCGCGCCCCACCATGGGCCGAACGCCTTTCGCGCGACCGTGACGACGCCGCCGCCTTCACGATTCCGCCACGACACCTCGGCGTACTTCTGCGCGAGCAGGAGGAAGCCGAGCGTGGTCATCGCCACGAAGTAGGGCGCTAGGTCCCCCACCTGATGGAAGAGGATCCCGGGCACGTAGTAGACGCTCGTCCCGATGTCGCAGAAGACGACGGCCCAGGCGAGGATCCAGGTCAGTTGCCGAAGGGAATGTCCGGGCTCCGGCTGATGAACGCCGGGCGTGATCTCTTCGAGGGCGTCGATGGTGCCGCCTGTCGGAGTGTCCGGCGATTCAGAACCGGGCGTAGAGTCGGCGGGCAATGTGATCTCCTGGTGGCGAGGCCACGCGGCTGCGAGGCGATCTCAATCTTACGCGCTCACAAGCCAAGCGCGGAATCTAGGAGCGAGCCTGAGAAGTGTCAAGGAGACCGCCGAGTCGGGATTGCCTGGACGCCTGTCGGTGTTAGGATGCGGAAGGTGCCAATGGCGCCGATCACGGTGGAGCCCCTTACCCGGCGGGGACCGCCAAGACGGTCACGAACACTGGGATGTTCTTGGATGGAGGGGACGATGAGGGTGATCAAGTTCGTGGGATTGGCCGCTGCGGTTCTCGCATTGGGGTTGACCACGGTGCATCTCCCGATGGGTCAAGCCGCGGATGCCAAGGGTCCGACCTACGTCGGAACGAAGGCTTGCAAGACCTGCCACATGGGCGCCGCTAAGGGTGCCATCTTCGAGACCTGGGAGAAGACGAAGCACGCGAGCGCGCTGACCAATCTTCCGGCCGAGAAGCAGAAGGACGCGGCGTGCTTGCCGTGTCATACCACCGGCTTCGCCAAGGGCGGATACGATCCCGCCGCCGCCACCGCCGCGAACTTCGCGGGCGTCGGCTGCGAGTCGTGCCACGGTCCGGGCTCCGATTACAAGGCGCTCGCGATCATGAAGGACAAGGCCCAATCGATCGCCAAGGGCCTGATCGAGCCGACCGAGAAGACCTGCGCCGGCTGCCACACCGCCGACATCCCGAAGGACTGCTGGGCGGGCGCGGCCGCGGCTCCGAAGTTCGTGTTCGCGGAGGCGGCGAAGAAGATCGAGCATCACGTTCCGAAGAAGGCGGAGGCGAAGTAGCCTCGGCTGCATGATCGCCGACCGGTGATCGCCAATCGACTTCGAAAGCTTTCCAGACTAAGAGCGCTGCGGCTCCGGCTCGTACTCTGGTCGGTCCTCATCACGATCGTCATGTTCGTGATGCACTGGAGGATCCTCCAGAGTCAGCCGGGGCCGCTTCGTTTGTTTTTGATTCTGGGGGCGGCGGGCGTGATGGTCGCGACCATCGGCGGCACCGCGCTCCTCGTCTATCGCGTGATGGAGCAGCCGCTCCGCAACCTCCGCGAGCAGTCGCGCACGCAGATGGTGCATCAGGAGAAGATGGCCGCGCTCGGGCTCCTCGCCTCCGGCGTCGCCCACGAGATCGGCAACCCACTCACCGCCGTCTCGTCGGTGGCACAGCTCCTCCGCCATCGATCACAAGACCCAAGCATGCAGAGACAGCTCGACCTCATCCTCACGCACATCGATCGAATCTCGAAGATCGTGCGCGAGATGAGCGACTTCTCGCGGCCGCCTTCGATGGTGGCGGCGCCGACCGACGTGAACGAGGTGCTCAAGACCGCGCTCCACCTCGCGCGCTACGACCGCAGGAGCCGCGACATCGAGGTGATCGATCAGCTCGCGCCGCACTTGCCGCGCGTTTCCCTGGTGGCCGATCATCTCTTCCAGGTCTTCCTCAACCTGATCCTGAACGCCCTCGACGCGATGGAGAAGGGCGGCCAACTGACCCTGCGCTCGCGCGTGATCGGCGACAGCATTGTGGTCGAGGTGGAAGACCAGGGCACCGGCATTCCGGGAGAGCTGCTCGATCGGATCTTCGATCCCTTCTTCACGACCAAGCCGGTCGGAAAGGGAACGGGGCTCGGGCTCTCGGTCAGCTATGGGATCATGAACAGTCTGGGTGGACGCATCGAGGTGCGGAGCGAGCCGGGACGGGGCTCGACCTTCTCCGTCTGGGTGCCGCTCCGACCGGCCGAGGCTCCTGCTCCGCCAGAGCGACACTGATCGACGGACCGCGCGGGCAACGCTAGACTGACCACCCCTATTGCCGACTTCGGAGTGAGGAGCTCGATGGAATTGTCACGCTCGGTGCGAGCGGGCGGCGCCCGCGTCTTGATCGTCGACGACGAGGAGGTGATCCGCGA
>CAZZAH010000099.1:5976-7509 GCA_964652115.1 uncultured bacterium
GCGCTCCACAAGGCTTCGCCGCATAGCGACGGGCCGTTCCTGCCGGTCAACTGCGCGGCACTGCCGGAGAACCTCCTCGAGTCGGAGCTCTTCGGCTACAAGCGCGGCGCGTTCACCGGTGCCGATCGGGACAAGGAAGGGCTCATGGTACTGGCGGGAAACGGCACGCTCTTCCTGGACGAGATCGGTGAGCTCTCGACCGGCATCCAGGCGAAGCTGCTTCGCGCGATCGAGGCGCGCGAGGTGTTGCCGCTCGGTGGAAAGCGCGCGATCAAGATCGAGGCGCGTATCGTGGCCGCGACCAATCGGCAGCTCGAGTCGCGGCTCGTGACCGGAGAGTTTCGCGATGACCTCTACTACCGGCTGAACGTGCTCTCGATCAAGGTGCCCGCACTGCGCGAGCGGCCGGAGGACATCCCGGCGCTGGCGCTCCACTTCATCGAGAAGCATCGGCTCGAGCTCCGCAGCCCGGCGGTCGAGATCGATCGGAGCGCGATGGAGCTGATCCTCCATCATCCGTGGCGCGGCAACGTGCGCGAGCTCGAGAACGTGATCCAACGCGCGCTGATCCTGGCCTCGGACCGATCGGTGCACTCGCGCGATCTTCCGATCGACCTGCATGGCGGCAGCGGCAAGGAAGCGGCGGCGGCCTCGATCGAGTGGCTGGGCCAGCCGCTCAAGGAGGTCGTCCGCGCCTACGAACGACGGTTGATCCAACACGTGGTCGATCACTTCGGCGGCGACAAGGAAGAGGCGGCGCGGCGCCTCCAGATCAGCCTGGCCTCGCTCTACAGCAAGCTCAAGGAGAGCGAGGAGCGCGAGGCATGAGCCCGAGCGCGGCATGACCTACACCGAGGACACCGAAGACATCGAGCTGCGCCAGACCAGGCTCTCGCGGTTTGGTCTCGTCCTCGCGCTGGTGACGCTCTTCCCTATCGTGATCAACTTCTTCGCCTCGTTCTGGCTGCGGCGGCCTTCGTTCAATCATCAAAGCCTGCCGCTCGTCGCGGCGGTGGCTGCGTTCCTTGCGCTGTGGGCGCTCCTGCGCGGAAAACCACGGTCCGCTCGCTTCGTCCGCTCGGTCGAGCTCTCGACCCTCTTCGTCGGGACCGCGGCGTATTCGACCATGGCGATGTTCATGAACCTGACGGCGGAGCCGCACAATGCCGTCCGGACCGCGCTCACGTTCATGCTGCTGGTCTACTCGGTCTATGTGCCGTCGACCGCACGGCGCACGTTGTCGCTCGCCGCGCTGATGACCGTGTCGTTGCTCGTCTGCGTCTTCCTCGCGTACCGCAAGTGGGATCCCGCGCTCTATGATCCGCCCGCCGCGATCTGGCCGAAGGGCAAGATCGGCGACATGGCCTATCCAGCGACGATCGTCACCGCCGCGTGGTGGGGCGCTTCCGTGGTGCTCGCGGCCACCTTTTCACAGACGATCTATGGCTTGAGGAAAGCGGTCAGCGACATTCGGCGGCTCGGTCAATACACGCTGGAGGAGAAGCTGGGCGAAGGCGGAATGGGCATCGTCTA
>CAZZAH010000099.1:7609-11232 GCA_964652115.1 uncultured bacterium
GGGCTCATTCATCGCGACATCAAGCCCCACAACATCATGGTGGTCGATCGCGGCGGCATCTCCGATCACGTGAAGGTGCTCGACTTCGGTCTGGTGAAGGACGTCGGCATGCGCGCCGGTGACGACGCGGCTTCCGAGCCGATACATTCCGTCGGCGACCGGATCACCGGGACGCCGATGTACATGGCACCCGAAGCCGCGACCGCGCCGGAGACGATCGACGCGCGGGCTGACCTGTATGCGCTTGGTGCGGTCGGGTACTGGCTGCTGACGGGAACCCATGTGTTTCGCGGAAACACGATCCTCGAGGTGCTCGCTCACCATGTGCACACGGCGCCCGATCGTCCCTCGACTCGGCTCGGCGCGCCGGTGTCGGCGGATCTCGAGGAAGTGCTGCTCGCGTGCCTGGCGAAGCGGCCGGCCGATCGGCCAGCGTCGGCTCATGTGTTGCGTGAGCGGCTGCATGCATGCGCTGCCGCGGGACGATGGACGAACGAGCGCGCGGCACAGTGGTGGGCGCTTCATCGGCACGAGTTGCGCGCAAGCGGCGCCGGAGCGGGCGCGGCGAGCGTGATCGCCGATGCCCAGCCGCCGCTGCTGACGGTGACTCGCTTCGCGGACTGATGACCGAGTTCCCCGTGCGCTGGAATTCGCACCCATGTGCGCAGTGACGGACGCCCTTGGCTGCCCCGCTTTGTGGTATCGGTTTTCGGTCGGACGGCGAGCTCTCGCGGCGGCGAAGGCTCCCTCAAGTCTCCGAGAGCGCAAGAGGGGCGTAGGAAATGGCATTGACGGTTGAGTGGGACCTGAAGAAGGCGCAAGTAAACTTCAGGAAGCATCGGGTGAGCTTTGAAGAGGCCTCCACTGTCTTCGGGGACCCTATGTCGGTTACGATTCGCGATCCAGATCACTCAATTGGAGAAGTGCGCTTTCTCGATGTCGGGCTCTCGCATGCTGGCCGCATACTCGTCGTGGCATATACCGAACGTGGTACTCGAATTCGGCTCATCAGCGCCCGCGAGGCGACTCGCAAAGAGCGGAGGACTCATGAAGAAACCCGAACCTAAGAAACGGACGGATCGCAAGGATGACGAGATGCGGCCGGAATATGACTTCACCGGCGGGGTTCGTGGCAAACACGTGGAGCGATACGCCAAGGGCACGAACATCGTCGCGCTAGATCCCGATGTCGCCAAAGTCTTCCCGGACTCAGCCGCGGTCAACGAAGCCCTGCGAGCCCTGCTGCCCATCATCGGCCGCCGGAGGCGATCCTCACCGCGCGAGAAGCGCTCCGCGTGACTGTCCCGGGTCGACCGCGCGCGTCCTCTGGTGAGCTCAGCCCCCACCGGGTCATCCACTGGCTCCTCGATTCTGATCCGGCGATCCGCTGGCAGACGATGCGCGACCTCACCGGCGCGTCCGCGGAGGAGGTCGCCGTCGAGCGCGCGCGCGTCGCCGACGAAGGCTGGGGCGCTCGGCTCCTCTCGATGCAGGCACCCGAAGGCACCTGGAGCGGCACGGCGTGGAATCACGGCTGGGACTCGACCATGCATGTCCTCACGCTGCTGCGCGAGCTGGGCCTTGATCCCGCGAGCGAGCCGGCACGACGCGCGCTCACGCTCGTCCGCGAGCACGTGACCTGGAAGGACTGCGGCCCGCCCGAGGTACACGCCAACCGCTACTTCCAAGGCGAAACAGAGCCCTGCATCAACGGGCAGGTCGCCGCGGCCGGCGCCTACTTCCGTCAAGACGTCCGCGGCATCATCGATCGATTGCTGACGGAGCAGCTCTCCGACGGCGGCTGGAACTGCGAGGCCGAGAACGGCTCGACGCGCTCATCGTTCAACTCCACAATCTGCGTGCTCGAGGCGCTGCTCGAGCACGAGCGCGCGGTCGGTGGCGATGCGGCGGTGGCATCGGCAAGGCTTCGCGGACAGGAGTATCTCCTCGAGCGCCGGCTCTTCCATCGACTCTCGACCGGCGAAGCGATCGAGCGAGATCGAAAGAGTGGCGCGGCGTGGACGAGCTTCGCGGCGTTCCCGTGGTGGCATTACGACCTGCTACGCGGGCTCGACTACTTGCGCAGCGCCGGCGTCGCGCCTGATTCGCGCTTGGCCGAGGCGATCGACGTCGTGAGCTCGAAGCGCGACGTCGAGGGCAAATGGCCGCTCGAGGTCGAGTATCGCGGCAAGATGCCGATCGCGCTCGACGAGGGCGTTGGCCGGCCGAGCCGGTGGATCACACTGCGTGCACTGCGCGTCTTGGCCTGGTACGCGGCGGGCCGCTAGACCAACGGCTGAATCGACCGCTTGATCCGCGCTTCCTCCTCCACGCGATAGGCAGCGACGCGGCTCCGGTCCGCTTCGGCGAGCGCGCGACGTAGAGCGTCCGCCTCGAGATCTTTGCAGTAAGCCGGCGTCCCCGTCGCCTGCCGCCAAGAGTTAGTCAGCTCGCCGTTGTCGACCGGCTCGAATCCGATCTCGTCGACGAGGCGAAGGACGATCGCACGCGCATCCACCGAGTCGCCCGCAACCGGGAGCGCGATGCGCCCCGGCGTTCCCTTCAGCACTCCCTTGTCGCGCAGGCTTGCGGCGTAGATGTTGTTGAAGGCTTTGATCACGGGCCGCCCGATCTGCTGCGCAACCCACTCGCTGTCGAGCATGCCGCGCTCGATCGCGTCGATCCGGCCGTCGCGCAGCTCAGGATGGTAGTTGCCGACATCGATCACCACGAGCGGGCTCGGCTCGCTCGCGAAGAGCCCGCGCGGAAGGTCGACCACCGCCTTGGTTGGAATCGCGAGGATGACGATGTCCTGCGCCCGCGCGGCCTCCTCAACCGACGCGGGCCTCGCGCCGATCTCGCTCGCTAGAGACACGAGGCTCGCCAGTCCTCTCGAGTTCGCGATTGTCACTTCATGTCCCAGCCTGGCGAGGTGCCGCGCCAGCGTCGAGCCCATGCCCGCGGCGCCGATGATTCCGAGCTTCATCTCGATCCCCTTTCGAAGCGCGTGTCAGTCGTTTTCGACGAAGGCCTTCAAGCGCTCCGCCGCCGCGTCCCACTGCGCCGCGACCTGATTGAGGTACGTCTGCGCGCGCTCCAACCGCTTTCGATCGAGCTCCCACACGCGCTCGCGGCCGCGCCACGCGTGCCGCACGAGGCCCGCTTCGCCCAGCCTCTCGAGATGCCGCGTGATCGCCTGTCGCGTGACGCCCGTGCCGTCGCTCAATCGCGTGATGGAGAGCGGTCCGGCCGACGACAAGCGTCCGATCAACTTCAGACGCGTCGCGTCGGCCAGCGCCGCGAAGACCGGCACCGCCTCATCGACCCGGACCGCCGCACCGCTACGAGACATGGCGTTCGATGTTCCTGATCTGTCCGGTCCATCCGCCGTCGTTCATGCGGAAGGCCTCAGCACGACGCGCGGCCGTGATCTGGTCGAACCCGGACTCGACGATCTTGAGCGATGTTCCGCCCTGGGTTTCCTCGAGGAAGAACTCGACCAGAGTCATCGGCTCAGCGGAGTAGTCGGTCGCCGCGTCGATGGCGTAGGGATGCCAGCGATACGCGAAGTAGCGCTCCGGGTCGACCCGTTCGACCCGCATCTCGAGCCGCACATGCTCGAA
>CAZZAH010000100.1:0-1699 GCA_964652115.1 uncultured bacterium
CCGGGCTCTCCGTGCCCGAAGCGGCGCTCATTCCCTGGAGCGAAACCTAGGCCCGCGTGCCTTCAGGCTCGCGCGGCAGCGTCAACCGGAAGCTCGCGCCCTCACCACGCGTCGACACGCAGATGATGGTCCCGCCGTGCTCCTCCGCTGCCCTTTGCACCAACGCGAGCCCCAAGCCGGTGCCGTCCTTTTTCGTCGTAAAGAAGGGCTCGAAGAGTCGCGCGCGCTCACCGGAGTCGATCCCCCTCCCGTTGTCACGCACCTCGATTTCGACCCCGGATTCAGGACCTGATCCGGCGGCCCGCGTCGCGATCGTGACCATTCCCTGGCCCGACTTCACCGCATCGACCGCGTTCCTTAGCAGGTTGAGCAGCGCTTGACGAACGAGGGTGGCGTCGCAGACCGCGCGCGGCTCGCTCGGGTCGAGCTCCAGCCGAAGCACGATCCGGCGGCGCTCGAGCTCGGGCCGGAGAAAGCCGCAGAGCTCGGTCACGATCGGGTTGATCGCCTCCTCGCGGAAGGCGGCGCGCGGCAGCCGCGAGAACTGCAGATACTCCTCCGCGATCTGGCTCAAGCGGACCGTCTCTCGCTTCAAGATGTCTAAGATCTCACCGGCCTCGGGATCGAAGTCGATGCCGTGCTTGGCCGCGAGGGCAGACTGGTTCTCGAGCGTTTCGCCGAGCAGATCGACGTTGAGGTTGATTGCGGCGAGTGGGTTTCGAATCTCGTGTACAACCTTGGACGAGATCTTCCCGACCGCCGCCATCTTCTCGCTCTGCATCAGCTCCTGCTCGAGGCGTCGTTTGATCGAGATGTCGCGCGCGATTTCGACGTAACGCTCCTCCCCCTCACGCGAGAAGGAGAGCCGCGAGCGCGCTACCGAGACGTCGATCACCTCGCCGTCCTTCCGACGGCGCCGGGTCCGGAGGTCCTTGACCGCTTGCCCCGGGAGCGCGAAGGCCGGCTCCTCCTCGCCGCTCGGACAGAGCATCGCGTAGGGCTGCCCGACGATTTCCGAAGCGACGTAGCCGAAGGTCTCCTCCGCGCCGCGGTTCCACTGCAGCACGCGATGATCGCGGTCGAGCACCATGATGGCGTCGGCAGCGTCGCGGAGCACCTGGCCGAGCGTTCCCTCCGCTTCGGCCTGCCTGACCTTCCCTGCGGCGAAGCGATCGAAGAAGCGCGCGAAGGCTTGCCTTAGGCGCTCGATCTCCTGCACCGCGAGCGACGGCAGCTCCACACGGTCGGGTCGCTCGGGGTCGGCCGCCTCGATCCTCGTCACCAGCGCGTCGACCGCGCCGAGCACGCGCCGTCGGCTCCAGGTAAAGACGCCGGCGAGGAAGAGCGACGAGGCGAGGATCACGAGCGCGAGCGTCGTCATCGCGCGCCTGAGCCCGAGGTCGACCGCATCGCGCGGTTGCGCGACGACCACCACCAAAGAGTCGTAACCGATCGGTGCGGGCAGCAGCAGTGCGGCTCCGCGCCGAGGACGCCCTTCGCCTGCGAATGCCAGGTCGCGCGGTTCGCCGTACTCGTCCCCGGGCCTTAGATGGAGGCCGCTCGAGTCCCGCATCGCGGAAGCTCGAGAATGGAGCGAGACATCAAGCCCCAATTCCCGCGACAACGCACGCACGAGAGACGAGTCGAGCGGAGCCCAGGCCTCGACGCGCTCGCTCCTTGTTCCCCCAATGGCAACCGC